>NZ_CAWQJR010000178.1:0-31971 GCF_963894935.1 Xenorhabdus sp. PB61.4 | reverse complement strand
AATATATATTGAGATTAAATATAATGCAACGAGATTAAGGCCATGTGTGATGTTGAAAATTGTTTCAGTGAGCATATTAAGTTGTCTGTTATTATTATAATAACAGTAGGAGGTGAAAGCTCGAGTCAACCAAATTTAGGTGAATTTGGTAGATCAGTTTTTAGAACCCGTAGAGTATTATAGTTGCCCACCTCACGCTATCTGTAATCGATAATCAGCCAATAATAATTGGTTCTAGTGTATTAACCAATCGCCGAGTTATCGGCGATTGTATTTAAGACAAACTATTATTCAGTCATTGTCTGCATCTTGCAGATGAAAAGATTGGTGATCTTCATTTATGATTACACGTATATTTCCGGATCTGTTTCCATAAATATCATGGAAGTTAAAATAGGGTTCATAATATCCTTCCTCTCCCCAGAAAGCAGGATAGGGGGGGCTAAAATATAATTTAGTAACACTTACTACATCGGTGTTAGGATTTAGGGTATCTAAATATACTTGTGGTGAAGCTGTAAATTCTGAATCTTCCCCAGTCAAGTCATTAGTGTGAAAACTTTTGGTAATATTAACCCACCCAGCCTTTTTATTTTTATTCTGATATGTACCCCAAAGATAAAAAATATAGAGATTATCATTATTTGTAAGATAACTGAATCTACGGAATTGAATATTGCTTGGATCATCATCATAAGCTGTATTCCAGACATGGGCATCTTTCACGGTAAACTCATTTTTAGGTTTTATATAATAATTTGTTTGAGACCATTTATGATATTCAGTACTTTTCGTTTTTTTTGGAGTCCAATCCGAATAGCTATCTACTCTAACTACTTTATATTTTCCCGATTTAATGTTTTTCTGTTCTTCAATATTGAGACTGTCACTATCATAGTTAATCGGTGAATGACCAACAACAATAACATGTGAACCGAAACTTGCACCATCCTGAATACTATACGTCTGACTATCCAATTTAATCTTTGCACCTATTTGAATTGTCTCGGCACTACTTGTTGTGACCCAATAAGTTCGTATCTGAAAAGAACTATTTGCTTGTTCTTTATATAGTGAATCTAATATCTGTGGAGAAGTCTCGCCAGGAAATGTATGAGTGTATTCGTTTTCTTTAGTGCTGTATGCCCATCCTCCTGATAACTCTTCACCGGTAGAATAATCAATTAATTGTATGCCATCTAACTGCTCATCAGATAATATGATTAGACTATCATTATTATCTGCTGCTTGAATCAAAACATTGACGCCAACTTGCATGTTTCCATTGGCATATACGTTACCTTCTGTAAGGCCGGAAAGTAACTCGACGTCAAACTTACTCAATCTATCAATATTTGATGATTTGTCATTGTTTGGTATTTTTGATTTCATTTATAATCCCTCTTGTTTTAAAGTAAGAAATAAAACAATGGCTGAATAAATCACTGATGTGATAATTGATAATGAATAAATAAAATTTAATTTATGGTGTTTTTAATTTTTTATGTTATAAATATTGTTTTTTACTATTTGTTTAAAAGTATATGATACTAATTGCATAATGTGTGTTTGTAAGTGGTTTTGTTTTATTGGATGTCAGTTTCATTAAATAAACATAGTTATATATCTATATTAAACAGCAAGCAGCCGGGTTAACATACAATAAAATTTAAAAGAGGTATTACTATGCAGAATACTTTTTTTTCACATGCGCACAATTTTCAAAGCGCAGCAGCTGGTCGAGTTGATCCAAGAACCGGTTTATTTAATTATTTAATGCCCGTGGCACATCTTGTTGGGAATAATCATCTTGGGCCAGAACAGTCGATTTCACTCACGTATAGTCCGTTAAATACTGAGAATATTGGTTTTGGTATTGGTTTTGTACAGGCTTTCACGCAGTATGATACAACAAATCGGCTATTAATGCTTTCAACCGGCGAACGCTATAAAGTATTTGAAACGGATGATAAGGTCTTTTTGCAACAATATAAACAGGATGCTGTTCGTGTTGAAAAAGATAACACTCTAAATATTTATCGGGTGATCCATAAATCCGGCATGGTTGAAATATTAACTGGGCCAGAAAGTGTTTCTAATATTAAGGTGACTAAGAAAATTATTAATTCCCTCGGTTATACTTTAAAATTTAACTGGAGTTATGATTTTGGTTCTGTTCCGCGCCTTATTTCAATCGCTGATGAAGAACACATTCTCTTAAAAATTCACTATGAGCCGGATGATTATACGCGTATTACTGTCTGGCCAACAATGTCTGAGTCTTATGATATTAAATTGATTTTTGAAAATGATTATGTAACCCGTGTTGAAAATCACGCGGGTAGTTCCATATTGAAATGGGAAATGCAATATGACGATGATAGCAATTTCTTAACTCAGGTATCTTCGCCGACAGGGTCAAGAGAGTGGGTTAATTATGACCCGGATGGTCACCAGTTTCCTGATGAGGCTAACTTACCCGACCTTCCTTATGTAGTCAGCTATACTCAATCGGCCGGGCATGGGGCAGATAGTGTACGGACTTACCAATATACCAACACAAATTTTCTGGGTTATGGAGGCTCGGGGGATTGGAACAGTGATGATGACTACCTCTATGGTGTTTTATCAGATTACCAGTATGGGTCGACTGAAAGTATTGAAGAGGGTTCAACCTTGCGTACTGTCACTCGACGTTATAACAATTACCATTTGCTGATTTCGGAAACCACACAGCAAGGGCAGTGTAAACGGATCCATCAGACCGATTATTATGCAAAAATTGGCCCGTTTGATAAGCAACCCCCCCAGTTTCAGTTGCCAAAATCGGCCACAGTCAGCTTCAATGGTAAAGTTACGGAGACCGTGCAGACACGGTTTGACGTAGCGGGAAACCCCATCATGCAGATTGCTGAAGATGGCACTCGCACAGACTGGGAATATTACCCCGCCGAGGGAGAAAAGGGGGCTTGCCCGGCTTCGCCTTATGGTTTTGTGTGCTTTGTCAAATCTAAAAAAATCACCCCCGGCCAGTCAGTCCCTGCTGGAGCTTATGACGATGCACCTAGTCATACAGTAAAGTATAAATATGCCACATTGCCAACACGCCCAGGAGCTCCGGCGAAATATGCCGTGGTAGGGGTTCATCAGGCATGGTACAACGTAGATCAGTTACTTCATGAAATCCAGAAAGACTATGTCAATGATGTCACTTCCCCGGAGCATGGGCGTGTTCAGCGGATTGAGGAGACCGTTCATGCCCTACAGGATGGCACACAATATGCTGAAAAGAAGGTGTGGAGCACATCTCAGACAGTAAGTTATACCGTGCAAAAGGAAGCTCTGATAAAAAGTGTGACATGGAAAGGACATAACTATAAACAAGACCAACTCAGTATTACGACACAACATCAAAAATCGCGCTTTAGTGGAAAGCTATGGCATGAAGCTGATGCTCATGGAAACACGGCAAGTTATCACTATGATGGCATCGGGCGCATTCTGAAACATATTAGTAATGTAAAGACGCAGTATGCTCAGGAAATTAATTATGTTTATGATATTGAAAAGTCAGGTTCGGTTATGGCCATTCAAACGGATGTGTGGGGAAACCAGAGTCGTACCCGGTTGGATGGGTTAGGGCGCGCCTATCAGCAGGAAATACTGGAGAAAGGAAAAGAAGCTCAGGGCTGGCAGCTTGTCTCTGAAATTGAGTATGACAGCTGGGGGAGGGTTATTCGCCAAACGCATCATGATTGGCTGCCGATGGGCAGTGATCCGGAAAATGTGGCCAAGGTGTCAGCCAGTCAGAATATTGAATATGATGACTGGGGTCATGCCTATCGGATGATTCAGGACTCAGGAGAACGCATTCAGCAGGATTATGATCCGGTGACCCGAACCCTGAAAAAAACGATACAGGCAAAAGGACTCAATTTTAGCAGCAGTATTGTGCAGTATGATAAACGTCATCATCCTGTCACCATCACGCAGTATGACAGTCAGGGCAAGAAGTACAGCCAGCAATCTCACCATTACGATGGCTTAGGACGCTTGCGGGCGAGCATTGATGCATTAGGGCAAAAGACCGAGTACATGTATGATGCATTTTCGCGGATTAAAGCCATCAAGCAGCCTGACGGTACGGTGGTGCGAAAATCTTATGCGCCTTTCAGCACAGGTAGTTTATTGACCCAGATTGCGGTGGATTCACATGTTCTGGGTACCCGTGATTACGATAGCCTGTATCGCAATACGTCCACCACGATTGGTGGCCGCACTTATAGCGCCACCTACCAGGGCACAGCGCCTGTTCCTGAGACAATCACCAGTCCTACAGGACAGACGGTGAAGCATCAATATGAACCGTTGCTTGGCAATGTCTTGACGAAAGTGGAGGCTGGTGAGATACAACAGGACTTTCAATATGATGCTACAACAGGTGTGATGACCCAATCTTCGGCTTCGCATGAATTCACCCATGGTTTCAGTTATACCGCTTCCGGTCAGTTACAGGCGGAAACCTTCCGTTTTGACGATATGGATACGGGCACTGTGCGGAAAACGGAATACACCTATTCTCCCAACGGTCGGATGACAGGCTACCGTGATATCACCGGAAAAACCCGTTTAATGTCCTTTGATAAGTATGGCCGCCCCAGCGCTGTCACTGATCCGGATATTGGGATAGATATCCATTATGATGCTGCCAGTCGTGTTAATAATTGGGTAGTTAATGACCGACAGAATAATCAGAAACTCACGACTACTTTACGGTTTGATGATTTCGGGCGTGAGATAAATCGTGAAATCCAGACGGAAACCGACACGCTGACCCTGAAACAGCAGTTCAATGTGAACGGGCAGCTCCTCACCCGTACGACGCATTCACAGCAATCAGGGATGTTACGGCAGGAAAATTATACCTATGATCCGGCACGAAACTGGTTGACGGAATACCGCTGTTCCGGCGCAGAACGACCTCGCGATGCTTACGGGTTCCCTATTGCCGAACAGCGTTTTACCTATGATGTCTTAGGCAATATCCTAACGTGTATGACCACCCATGATGATGGCAGCAGTGATACGGCCACGTTTACTTATAGCTTGGTCGATCCCTGTCAACTGAGTCGTATTGCCCATACTCACCCGGGGTACCCTCCCACTATCTCTCTCATGTATGACAAAGCCGGGCACCTGATTCAGGGGGAAGGCAGCCGTCATTTAACCTATGACACGTTGGGCCGTCTGGAGTCTGTTCGTTTAAATGGCGCTGTCAGCCAGTATCATTATGACGCAGGTAATCGTCTGGTACTGCAACGGGCAGGAGACGATAAAACCCATGAATTGTATTATTTTGGTCAGGCCCGTGTAGCTGAAATTCAGCGGGAAGGGCATGTGGTGAAGCGGTTGCTTCGCTCACAGGGGGAAATGGTTGCAACGGTTATCGACGGGGAGACACACCTACTGGGCGTGGATGGGCATAGTAGTGTGCTGGTGAGTAACAAGGGTGATGGTACGCAAACCCGTTATCGTTATTCTCCTTATGGTCAGCAGGCAGAAGATGAACGTCATGCAGACCTGCCAGCCTATAATGGTGAGCGACTGGATCCGATAGGTGGTGATTATCACCTAGGGAATGGCTATCGGGCTTATAACCCGGTGCTGATGCGTTTTACAGCACCGGACAGCCTAAGCCCGTTTGGTGCAGGGGGTATCAATAGCTATGCTTATTGTCTGGGTGATCCCATTAACCGAACTGATCCCAGCGGGCATATGAGCGTGGGCGGTATTTTTGGATTAATTTTTGGCACTATTGGGTTACTTTTTGGGATTATAACGGCTATCCCATCGTTGGGGGCATCGCTGGGCTTAGGGACAGTAATAACCGGAGTCGGACTTGCTGCTGATGCAACAGGGATTGCTAGTTCGGCTACTGAAGACAGTAATCCTCATGCTTCTGCCGCTCTGGGCTGGGTCTCCATGGGATTAGGGATAATCAGTCTGGTTGGTGGTGTTACCGGTATTGTGCAAGGTGTTCGGAAAGCAGTAACACGACTAAGCGAGCCTTTTGGATTGAGTGGGATACCGGGAGGAAGCCGAGAGACAAGAGATGCGCTGTATGGGTCTGGAGTGGCTAGACATCAAGATAATGATGTAACCAGCTCGTTTAATTCATTTTTAAATAGATCCTCTATTGAAGAAATTGAACACCCACCGTTGAGTGGAAATCATACTCTGATGTTTACTCCTACTAGAACTTCATATAATGAGACAAGCAATGTAGAGAAAAATTTTCTTAAACAGATAGCGAGATTTAAACCAGCAAATCCACAAAATGAAGATAGTATTCTAATACTGGATAATAGAGGACTTGATATGCGTGGGCAGGATACATATGTGGATATTACAATAGATATTTATAAAAATTTATACACACGATTTTTCAGCTATGAGACTAGAAATTTAGAGAATACTAATCCCGTTTTTGAAATCAATACTTTGCGCAGTACATTTGACGGGATTTTAGACACCAGAACCGAGGTCGATGCGGAGTCTTTAGCGGTACTACGAAACAGATGGACGACCTTCCAATTAGATAGGACATTTGATCAATGGTTAGTAGCTTATCTGGGGCACAGGTACCCCAATATGAATGAAGTCATAACTAGAATGGCATTGGTGTTAGATGCGGATTCGATGCATGCATTATTTAATTTTATTTATCACCAATAGCCGTAGTTTTGAAATGAACGGATACTAAAAATCTGTTAATAGATTAGCGCATTGTGTTAAGCGCATAATTAATACAACGATAAATAAGTCATTGTTCAATCTAACGAGGCTGGTATTACCAGCCTCGTCAATAACCGTTATTTTACAACAGTACTTCTTCCTTACTTCCTAATAAATTAACGGCTTCAGTACTGATAGGGTAAACCGCATCAATCATATTTTCGTGATAATAATCAGTAACCTGCTTAACTACTATTGGCTTGGCTGACCATTGAGAAATATTATTATCCGGTATCTCTATGATTAACTCGCTTATTTGTAGTTCTATTTCGCCTTTATTTAATGAGTTCACCTGACCGGCTTTAAATAAAGTAATGTTGGTCCGGTTCAATTTACCGCTTAATTCACAATTGGCGATAGAATTTTCAAATGGCATAATCTCCAATATCTTGTTGATATAGGTATTTGTAGCTCCCAGTTTCTGCAAGTTTTCAGTCACTACTTCATTTATTTCTGAGATATCTAATTTATCTCTGAGTGCTTTTATTTCCTCGTTATTGAGTAAAGTATCCAATAAAAATAGCTGAATTTTTGTTGCACCCAGTTGCTCTAACTGAAAGGCTATTTCCATTGCTAACTGCCCGCCTAGTGACCAGCCCAGAATATAAATAGACTGATCAATAGTAGTTTCTGCCAGCATTAATTTCCTATAAATCTTAGCCAACTGATACAGTGAATCCGTTGGATTATCTGTGCTGAGGTTATAGTTGTTAATGCCGATGCAATTATAGGTATCAGACAGTGCACTTACCAGCGGCTCATAAACTTCACTGCCGCCATTGGCCGGATGGATCATAAATAGCTTATTGGTGGCGGTTGACTCCGCTGTGAAGAAATTCAGTAAGCCGGGTTGAGCATGGTCTGCATCTGTTTCCAGCCATTGCGATAACGAAGAAATAGATTTACCGCTAAACAAAATATTTAACGGAATATCAATTTGCAGGGTATCGCGGATCGCGGAGGTAAGTTTAATGGCTACCAGTGAGTTTCCGCCGATACGGAAGAAATTATCCTCAATACCGACTTGTTTCAGCCCCAGAATATCCTGCCAGATGGCGCATAACTGGGTTTCCAGTTCATTGCGTGGGGCGACATAGCGATCGCTATTTTCCCAGACTGGTTCTGGCAGGGCGCGGCGGTTCAGCTTCCCATTCACGGTCAACGGGATGGACTCAATACGGGTAAAGCTGGCAGGCAGCATATATTCAGGCAGACGGGAAGAAATGTAGCCGCGCAGGGTGTCATCAGACACTCTGTCGTCTGTCACCAGATAAGCGATCAGTACAGTATTTCCGTCATATTCATGATCTACCACGACCGTCTGTTTCACCTGTGGGTGCGAGGACAGGACACTTTCAATTTCACCCAACTCAATGCGGAAGCCACGAATTTTAACCTGAAAATCATTGCGGCCCAGATATTCCAGTTTGCCGTCCGGTAGCCAGCGTACCCGATCGCCCGTTTTATACAGGCGGGTATAGCCCTGAATTTTATCTTCATCTGTGGCAAATGGATTTACCACGAAGCGTTCAGCGGTTAACTCTGGCTGGTTTAAATATCCCCGGGCGACACCCGCACCACCGATATACAGCTCCCCCGGTGCGCCGACAGGGACAGGGTTGCCATGACTATCAAGAACATACAGGCGAGTGTTGTCAATACCGTTGCCAATGGATAGGTCATCTCCTTTCAATAAGTTTTGGGTTGCACAGACAGTGATTTCTGTCGGGCCATACTGATTAAATAAGGTGATTTCCGGTGGCAAATTCAGGGCATTCAGAGTTTCTCCTCCTGTATGGATAATTTGCAGGGAAGAGCGGAATAAATCAGCGGAGTAATGATTCATTAGAGCGGTTGGGATAAATGCTCGGGTTATTGTATGGGCATTGATAAATGCCAGCAATTGCTCACTATTCACTGTTACTGTGGCAGGAGCGATATATAAAGATGCTCCCGCGGTCAGGGCCGGGAAAATCTCAAAAACTGAGGCATCAAAAACGTAGTTGGCGAAAAACAATGTCCGGGTTTGTGGATGCAGTGAATGGGTTCGGATAATAAACTGACTCAGGTTGTTGACGCTGGTATGTTCTACCATCACGCCTTTGGGCTGCCCCGTCGTGCCGGAAGTATAGATGATATAGGCTAAGTCAGAGGCTGAATTTATCTGAGCCGGATTTTCCACGGGCTGAGTTGTCGTGACTGTTAGGTCATCAGTTACTATCAGTAACGGCTGTTCTTTATGTGACTGACAGTAAGTTTTGAGCGTGATGAAGTGTCGTTGCTGAGTCAGTACACAACCAGCGGCTGTATCCGACAGAATAAACCGTACCCGTTCGGCAGGATATTCCGGTGAAATAGGCACATAAGCGCCACCAGCTTTCAGCACCGCCAGAATACTGATAATCATTTCCGGACTACGGTCGAAATAAAGGGCTATCGGGGTATCTGCGCGCATCATCTTATTACTCTGTTGCTGATAACATTCGCGGATTACGTAAGCCAGCTGATTGGCCCGCTCGTTTAACTGGCGGTAGGTCAGGGTTTCGTTCTCAAACACCAGTGCCACATTGTCCGGTGTCTTTTCCACTTGTGTTTCAAACAGCTGTTGCAGGGTTTTATCCTGTGGATACGGGACATTGGTCTGGTTCCAGCTGTGCAGTAAGGTATGGCGTTCCTCCTCGCTGAAGAAGGTGATTTCAGTATGAGGTTGGTCTGGGGCATACATCACCGCAGACAGAATGCGTTCAAGCTGATCCAACAGGCGCTGAGTCTGTTCTTCCGTCAGCCAGTCTTCACCGTAACTGAGTTTGATAACTAAACGGTTATCCTGTTCATAGGCCATGAGTGACAGCGGATAGTCCACTTTTTCCACCGACTGGCGGAATGCCACGGTATGCTCAATGCCCGAGTTATTTTCATCTGCTACCGGAACCGGATAGTTTTCAAAGACCAGTAAGCTGTGGAATAACCGCTCTCCGTCAGATTGCAGACCGGAAAGCGATACCGCGCTGTGGCTGTTCAGGGCGGCGATATCCTGCTGAATCACCTGTAAAACAGCCGCTATACTGTCGGTGTGATCCCATTGCACCATCAGCGGCAGGGTATTGATATACAGGCCGACACTGTCCGCAATACCTTCCACGGGCACATCACGGCCGGATACGGTTGTACCGACAATCGTTTGATCATCGCCGGTATAACTGTTCAGGAGTTTATGCCAGGCAAATTGCAGGGCCACATTCAGCGTCACGCCCTGCGCCCGGCAGGTATTTTTTAGCTGCTCATAAGCGCTGCCCTGTAGAATAATCCCTTGCTCGGCAGGATGTTCAATGGTTTTTATCTGGGTTAAATCAACACGATGGCTTAACAGTGCTGAAAGATCATTGGTGCCCTGAAATTGCGCTTTGCGTTCTGCCCAGTAGCGGTCTGATTCGGCCTGATGATCCAGATAATATTGCTGGGTAGCCGGATAGGCTTGATCTACCCTTATTTCAGGCATATTTCCCTGAATGATGGCGTTGTAATACTCATGTACTGCCTGCAATAAAATCGGATTACTCCAGCCATCGATAATACTGTGGTGCAGGGTGGTGAGCACTGTAACCAGTTGCTCATGCTGTTGGATCAGGGTAAAGCGAATCAATCCGGGGAGGCTGAAATCAAACGGCAGGGCGCGATCCCGTTGTTGAATTGTACTGATGGCTTTGTGTCGTTCATCCTCCGGTAATGAGCGGATATCTTTCATGCTGAAGTTGGCGGTACTGATACTCGCTCCCTCAGTAATAATTTGTAGCACCTCTTTCGTCCAGTTAAAGGCGGTTCTGAGGATAGGAAAACGCAGTGAAGCCAGTGACCATGCTTGCTGGTAGGCAGCAAAATCGAGTTGAGTGTGGTAATCCAACAATATCTGAACGCAATAAGCATCGTCCTGCGGCTGGGCCAGATGATGATAAATAAAACCCTGTTGCAGGCTGGTGGCGGGGTACAGGGCTTCAATCTGATACACCTGTTGAAGCTGGCGCAGCAACTTGATGGAAAGCCCCTTGATACCATAATCCGCAGGGGTTTTTATACCACCGGATTGCGCTTGTTTCTGGGCGGTGGTGATGACAGAACGTAGCGCCTGTTCAAAGGCGGCGATAAATGTCTGTGTCTGATCCGCAGTTAAACGGGAACCAATCTGGAATTGTAGCTGACCGGCCTGAACCAGTCCGTTGATGTTCAGCAGCAGATGACTATGATTTTCGTCTGCCGAGGTGTTGCCCGTATCGTCGCGGGTCAGGGCCCAATATTGTTCGCTTTCACCCCCCAGTTGGCCCAGATAGTTGAAACTGATGGCCGGTAAATCCCCGGCCAGAGCACCCGCCTGACGTAATGCGCCGTAACCGATTCCCTTATTGGGGACGGCGCGCAGCATCTCTTTGGTGTGAATAATGGTGTCAGCAATATCCTCCTGCATTGCCAGACGAACAGGATATAAGGTAGTAAACCAGCCAATGGTTTCAGAAACATCCAGTGTCTGGTCGATATTTTCGCGCCCGTGGCCTTCCAGCGTGATGGAGTTAACGGATTGTGAGAATACCTCCGGTAGAGCCAGTGCCAGTGCGCTCAGCAATAAATCATTAATCTCGGTCTGATAACCGGCGTTAGCTTCCCGCAGTAAAATGCCCGTCAGTGCAACGGAAATACTCAGGGTATGTTGGCTGATGTTATCAGAAGCCGTGTGAGCAGAAGTTTCTGCCAGCGCTTGTTGCCAGTAGGTAATCTCCTGTTGATGCTGCTCGGCATACTGGCGGATTGCCTTCACCCACTGCCGGTAGCTGCTGGTTTTGGCGGGTAGGGTTTCGCCCTGCAATATCCGCCGGATATCTTCGGCAATAATCCTCCACGAGACGACATCAATAATCAGGTGATGTGCAGCGAAGAATAAGCGCGCACTGCCATCTGTGTAGCCGGTCAGATGGGCAGCCTGCCACAATGGCCCATTATCGTAATTAAAGTGGTTTTGCCATGCAGTCAGTTGTTGATGGAGTGCTTCCTTATCTAATCCACGAATATCACAGTTCGGTAACGGGAGCGATGAAGATGGCATCTTGGCCGGGTAACACTGGCGATAGCCCTGTTCTGTTCTGACAAAATGAGCGCGTAACATATCATGCCGCTCAGCCAGTGCCGTCAGCGCCTGTTCAATCTGAGCGGATTTGATATCGCCGGGTAACCGAACCATAAAGGCCTGATTCCAGTGGTGTGGATTTGGCAGTGCCCAGTCGAAGAACATTTGCTGGACAGGTAACAGGTCAAATTCCCCGTTTAAGATTCCCTGTTCCGCGGTGATTGTATCAGCAGAGGTATCCTGCATCAGTAATTGGGCTAACTGAGCCACCGTCGGTGCCTCAATAATTGAGGTAACCTGAAGAGTAAAACCCGCCTGCCGTAGTTTCGAGACCAGCTGGATACTGATAATCGAATCACCGCCAATGCGGAAAAAGTTATCATCAATACTTATCCGCTCCAGCCTTAAAACTTCCTGCCAGAGAGTGCACAGCCGGGTTTCCAGTGCATTGCGGGGGGCAACATAATTATCGCGATCTCCCCAAACCGGATCAGGCAAGGCGCGGCGGTCTACTTTGCCATTCAGGGTCAGCGGAATAGCGTCAATCCGGGTAAAACTGGCCGGTAACATATAATCCGGCAGGTGGGCCGATAAGTAATCCAGCAGGCTTTCATCGGAGATCTGCTCGTCTGTTACCAGATAAGCGGCCAGCGCTTTATGACCATGATGCTCCCGGTCAATCACCACCGCTTGTTTCACCTGTAGGTGGGATGTGAGGGCACTTTCGATTTCCCCCAGTTCGATGCGGAACCCGCGCAACTTAACCTGAAAATCGTTGCGGCTAAGGTATTCAATATTACCGTCCGGTAACCAGCGGGCGAGATCACCGGTTTTGTACATGCGAGCGTTGGGTTCCGGAGAGAACGGATCGGTCAGGAAACGCTCTGTTGTCAGCTCAGGTCGGTTCAGATAACCCCGCGCAACGCCGTCTCCGCCAATATGGATTTCACCGGGCACACCTGCGGGAACGGGCTGGCCCTGATTATCCAGAATATAGATGCGGGTATTATTGATGGGCTGCCCGATGGGCAGTTTCCCGCTTTCCATCCGTGGCATATCGTAGGCTGTGGCAAACGTGGTCGTTTCTGTTGGCCCGTAGACATGCAGTAAATGTTGAGGGGAATGCTCTGCCCGAAGGCGCATGGCGGCTCGATTATCACTCTTTTCACCGCCGAACAGGACATAACGCAGTCCTGACAGTGCAGGGGCAATCAGGTCGGCATACTGATTAAACAGTGCGGTGGTCAGAAACAGCGCACTGACACCGGCGGTTGACAGGCACTGACCGAATTCAGCAGGCTGTAACAGGGTTTTCTCCGGCACCAGCAGGATACGGGCACCATTCACTAACCCTGACCACACTTCCCATGTAGCGGCATCAAATGAAATATTGGCACAATGCGCAATGCAGTCATCCGGCCCGATATCGGCAAAGCCATTATTGATAATCAGGCGAAGAACATTGCGGTGCTCCACCATGACGCCTTTCGGTAAACCTGTCGAGCCGGAGGTATAGGTGACATAAGCCAGATGGCGTGATGTCAGCCCTAATGCCTGCGTATCAGGATCCGTGTCCGGCAAAGTGGCAAGCTCTGTCGCCTGCGCATCAAGCAATACCGTGGTGACGGAGCCGGATAATTTATCCGCCTGTGTGGTTTGTGTCAGCAGGGCAACCGGTGCTGAATCTTCCAGCATAAAGCTGAGACGTTCAGTCGGATAGGCTGGATCGAGCGGGACATAAGCTCCACCTGCCTTGAGAATGGCGAGTAACCCCACCACCATTTCCGGGCTGCGTTCAAGACAAACGGCTACCCGGTCATCAGGACGTATCCCCAGCGCAATCAGGTGATGTGCCAGTTGATTGGCTCGCCGGTTGAGTTCGCTGTAGCTGATGCTTTGATCTTCAAAGATCACGGCGATGGCATCGGGATGTTGGTCAGCCTGAGCTTCAAACAGCTGTGGCAGGGTTTTATCCTGTGGATAAGGGGCCGCTGTTTCATTCCAGCGGTACAGAAGAGTCAGACGTTCTTCTTCGCTGAGGAAAGAGACTGACGTATGTGGCTGGTGTGGATTACTGGCTACCGCATACAGGATACGTTCAAGCTGACAGAGTAAATGCTGCGCCTGTTCTTCTGTCAGCCAGTCTTCCCCGTAACTGAATTTGATAACCAGCTTGTTATCGTGTTCATAGGCCATTATCAGCACCGGATAATCGACTTTTTCGACCGCTTTACGGAATGTCAGGGTATGTTCGATACCGGCCATATCTTCACTTACCGCCGGAACAGGGTAGTTCTCAAAGACCAGCAGGCTGTGGAATAACCGCTCACCGTCAGATTGCAGGCTGGACAGGGCAATATCACTGTGGCTGTTGAGAGCAGCAATATCCTGCTGAATGGCCTGTAAAACCGTTGCCACACTGTCGGTGTGATCCCATTGCACCATCAGCGGTAATGTATTGATATACAGACCAACACTGTCCGCAATACCCTCCACGGGCACATCACGGCCGGATACGGTTGTACCGACAATGGTCTGTTCATCACTCGTGTAGCTATGCAGGAGTTTATGCCAGGCAAATTGTAGTGCGACATTCAGGGTTACGCCCTGAGTCCGGCAGATCTCTTTAAGCTGATGATAGGCGCTGTCCTTTAGAGTCAGTAACTGTGCAGCGGGTTTTTCAACGGTTTTTACCTGTGTTAAATCAATGGAATGGCTCAGTAAAGCTGAAAAATCATTGGCTCCCTGGAACTGAGGTTTACGCTCTGTCCAGTAACGGTCTGATTCTGCTTTATGATCCAGATAATATTGCTGGGTAGCCGGATAGGCTTGATCCGCCGTGATTGCAGGCAGTTCGCCCTGAATGATGGCGTTGTAATACTCATGTACAGCCTGTAATAAAATCGGCGTACTCCAGCCATCGATAATGCTGTGGTGCAGCGTGACAAGCACTGTAGTCAGTTGTTCACGTTGTTGAATCATCGTGAAACGAACCAAACCGGGCTGACTCAGATCAAACGGCAGGGTACGGTCAGTTTGCTGAATTTCGTCAATCACCCGGTTGCGTTCGGCTTCTGATAATTGGGTGAGATCTTCTCTTCTGAAGTTAGCCGAACCAATACTGGCTCCGGTTGTAATAACCTGTAATATTTTCCCTTCCCAGTCAAAGGCGGTTCTGAGAGTAGGGAAACGAAACGAAGCCAGCGCCCACGCCTGTTGGTAGGCGGCAATGTCAACATCGGTGTGATAATCCAGCAACCATTGTACGCGATAGGCATCATCCTGCGGCTGAGACAGATAATGGTAGACAAAACCTTGTTGCAGGCTGGTGGCGGGATACAGGGCTTCAATTTTATACTGCTGTTGAAGCTGATTTAATGACCTGACTGAAAGCCCTTCAATACCATAATCACTGGGCGTTTTTATCCCTCCTGATTGCTCCTGTGCCTGAGCAATGGCGATAACGCGGTTGAGCATTTGCTCAAATGCGGTGATAAACATTGTTGTCTGGTTTGGCGGCAGACGGGAATCCACACTGAATTGCAGTCTCCCGGCCTGAATTGCGCCATTGATGCCCAGTAATAAATGGCTGCTATTTTCACTGGCTATCGCATTCCCGCAATCATCGCTGGTGATGCTCCAATCCTGATGGCTGGCTCCTCCTAGCTGACCGAGATAGTTGAAACTGATAGCCGGTAAATCACCGGTCAGATACCCCGCCTGATGCAGCGTGCTATAACCGATACCTTTGTTCGGAACACCACGCAGCATCTCTTTGGTATGAATAATGGTTTCGGCAATATCAGACTGTGTTTGCAACTGAACCGGATACAGCGTGGTAAACCAGCCCACGGTTTCAGAAACATCCAGTGTGTTATCGATATGTTCCCGCCCGTGTCCTTCCAGCGTAATGTGATTGACGGGTTGTGCGAAGACTTCCTGCAAAGCCAGCGCCAGCGCACTCAGAAGTAAATCGTTAATTTCAGTGTGATAACCCGTGTTGGCTTCATGCAGCAGAATATCTGTCGTCTCCACAGAAAGACTTAATGGGTGACGGGTGATGTTATCCTGTGCTGGTTTAACATCATGGCCTGCCATCACCTGTTGCCAGTAGGTAATCTCATTCTGATACTGTTCGGCGTAATGATGTACTGCGGCTACCCATTGGCGATAACTGCTGGTTTTTGGGCGCAACGCCATACCCTGCAGGAGTAAACGCATATCTTCGGTAATAATTCGCCACGATACGGCATCAATAATCAGATGGTGGAAGGCAAAAAATAACCGGGCACTGCCATCTGCGTAGCCAATCAGATGAGCCGCCTGCCATAATGGCCCGTTGTGGTAATCGAACCCGCTTTGCCATTGGGTGAGTTGTTGATGCAGCCCTTCCTGATTGAACTCACGGATATCACCATGTTGTAAAAGAGAAGGTGAGTCCGGTATTTCTGCGGAATAACACTGGCGGTAGCCGTTTTCGGTCTTAATAAAACGGGTACGTAGCATGTCGTGTCGTTCAGTCAGCATTATCAGTGCTTGTTCAACCTGCGCAGATTTAATATGACCGGGTATCTGAACCATAAAGGCCTGATTCCAGTGGTGTGCATTGGCGAAATCCCAGTCAAAGAAAGTCTGCTGGACAGGCAACAGATCAAATTCTCCGGTTAGCAACCCTTGTTCAGCAATAACTTTCTCGGAAGAAACCGTCTGAGTCAGCAATCGGGCTAATTGTGCGACTGTAGGCGCTTCAAAAATGGCTTTCACCTGAAGGGTAAAACCGGCCTGACGCAGTTTAGAAACCAGCTGGATGCTGACAATCGAATCGCCACCAATACGGAAGAAATTATCCTCAACGCTAATCTGCTCCAGACCTAACACATCCTGCCAGATATGACACAGCTGAATTTCCAGTGCATTGCGAGGCGCAATATAGTGCTCCTGAACGCTCCAGATTGGCTCTGGCAGGGCGCGGCGATCCACTTTGCCGTTCAGCGTCAGCGGAATAGATTCTATAACGCTAAAGCTGGCAGGCAGCATATATTCCGGTAAGCGGGAAGAGAGATATTCCATCAGGCTGTCACTGGACAGTGTACCTTCTGTCACCAGATAGGCTACCAGCACCTTATGGTTGTTATGTTCCCGATCAATAACTACGGCCTGTTTTACCTGTGGGTGAGCGGTCAGGGCGTTTTCGATTTCCCCCAGTTCGATACGGAACCCACGTAGCTTCACCTGAAAATCGTTGCGGCTAAGGTATTCAATATTGCCGTCCGGTAACCAGCGGGCGAGATCGCCGGTTTTATACATACGGGCGTTCGGTTCCGGAGAGAACGGATCGGTCAGGAAACGTTCTGCTGTCAGTTCAGGCTGGTTCAGGTAACCTCGGGCAACGCCGTCTCCGCCAATATAAAGTTCTCCGATTGCTCCAATGGGCACAGGTTGTTCATCTGTGTTCAGTAAATAAATCCGGGTATTGGCAATCGGACGACCGATAGGGATAGATTGTGCTACATCAACTGTTTCCGTCATTGTATAAGTGGCGGCAAAAGTGGTTGTTTCTGTTGGGCCATAGCCGTTAATCAGGTGAACAGGTGAGGTTTCTGCCAACTGGACCTGTTTTATCTTCTGCGGATTTAGAACATCACCCCCGACAAGTAAATAGCGTAGTTGTCCGAATACCGGAAGAAGAGGGTCAAGGTACTCGTTAAACAAGCCGACGGTGAGCCATAACGCGGTCACTTTACCTTTAATCAGGATGTCGCGGAAACGAAGAGGGTCTAGCAAGACCGATGAAGATACAATATACAAGCGGCTGCCGTTTAGTAGGGCAGACCAGATTTCCCATGTAGCGGCATCAAATGATGGGTTAGCACAATGGGCAACGCAGTCAGCAGAGTCTATGTCAGCAAAGCCATTATTGATAATCAGTCGCAGGACATTCCGATGCTCCACCATCACGCCTTTTGGCTGTCCGGTAGAACCGGATGTGTAAATGACATAAGCCAGATGACGTGATGTCAGTCCTAAGGACTGCGTATCAGGATTTGTATCCGGCAGAGTAGCAAGGAATTGAGCCTGCTCATCGAGCAATACCGTGGTGACGGAGCCGGTTAATTTATCCGTCTGTGTGGTTTGAGTCAGCAGGGCGACCGGCGCTGCATCCGCCAGCATAAAGCTGAGCCGTTCAGTCGGGTAGGTAGGATCGAGCGGCACATATGCCCCGCCTGCCTTGAGAATAGCGAGTAATCCCACAATCATCTCCGGGCTGCGCTCAAGGCAAATAGCGACACGGTCATCAGGGCGTACCCCCAGCGCAATCAGATGATGAGCCAGCTGATTGGCTCGTCGGTTGAGTTCGCTGTAGCTGATGCTTTGGTCTTCAAAGATAACGGCGATGGCTTCGGGATGTTGGTGGGCCTGTGCTTCAAACAGCTGTGGCAGGGTTTTATCCTGCGGGTATGGGGCAGCCGTCTGATTCCAGCCGTGTAGCAGGGTATGTCGCTCCTGCGCAGATAAAATATCAATTCTGGATAAGGCTTGTTGCTGATCGGCCACAAAAGCGCTCAGTACCCGCTGATAACTGGCTGCCAGCCGCGTGATGGTGTTTTCGTTAAACAGGCTGATTGCGTAATTCAGGCAACCCGTAATGCCGGTTTTTCCATCGGATAAAAACAGGCTCAGGTCAAATTTGGCAGGGCTGTATAGCGGTTTATCCAGAGTTACCGAACAAAATGGCAGACGGGTTTCGCTTGACTGGGGCTCACTCTGAGCACTGAACATCACCTGAAAAATTGGGTGACGTGAGGTATCACGCTCAAGGTTCAGGGCATCAATAAGTTGTTCAAAAGGCATATCCTGATGCGCTTTGGCTTCGCTCACCTGCTGATGCGTCTGCTTAATCAGCGTTTCCACGCTGGTGGTTTTTTCAAGCTGTGCCCTTAAAACCAGCGAGTTAACGAACATGCCAATCAGAGGCTGAGTCTGGGCATGGTGGCGGTTATCCGTTGGCGTTCCCAGAACGATATCGTCCTGTCCGGAGAGTTTCGCCAGCGTGACGTAAAAGGCACTGAGCAACACGGTATAGAGAGTGGTTTCCTGTGATTTTGCCAGTGTCCGCAACTGTTCCGAGAGGGCGATATCCAGCTCAAAACTGAAATCCTGCCCCTGATAATTTACCTGCGCAGGTCTGGGGTAATCAGTGGGTAAATTCAGTGAAGCATAACCCGCCAGCGTTTGTTGCCAGTAAGCAAGCTGCTGTTCATAGTTATCACCCTGCAAATAATGGCGTTGCCAGACAGCATAATCTCCGTAGTTGATCTCCAGAGGAGTGAGCTGGTAGTCACGGCCATCCCGTAGGGCAGGGTAAATCTCCGCCAGTTCATTGGTGAAAATATCGGCAGACCAGCCATCAAAGGCGATATGGTGCCACAACAGCAATAAATAGTGGCTGTCAGCGACCTGATAGTGACGCAGGCGCAGGCTAGGCTCATCAGACAGATCAAATGGTGTGGCTATCTCAGCCTGCACGTTACTTAGCAGCGTTTCCATCGTTTCACAGGGCTGAGACTGAATAACCAGATTACAATCCATTTCCTGCTGATAAATCTGGCCTTCATCATCAGGCTGGTACACCATTTTTATGACTGAATGGCGCTCAGCCAGCCGATTAATGGCGGCTTCTAATACAGGCAGACAGGTTTCATCATCCAGCTGAACCAGATAAGGAATATGGTAGGTATCGGAACCTTGTTCAAACTGCTCGATAAACAACATCCGTTCCTGAGCAAAGGATAAAGGATAACGATTCAGGGCCAGATGCGGAATAACCGTATAAGTCTGTTTCTCCATCTGCGTGACCAGACCTGCGATGGTTTTCAGCTCAAATAATTGTGCCAGTGAGACTTCAGTTGTCAGAATGCGGCGGATCGCGGCGGTCAGCTTAATGGCGGTCAGGGAGTTCCCGCCGATACGGAAGAAATTATCTTCAATCCCCACCTGTTCCAGCCCCAGAACATCCTGCCAAATGGTACACAGTTGAGCTTCCAGCGCATTGCGGGGAGCAACATAACCGGTTTTATTGCCGAAAACCGGCTCCGGTAATGCCCGGCGATCGACTTTACCGTTTTTGGTCAGGGGGATCACCTCAATAGGGGTAAAACTGGCAGGCAGCATATATTCAGGCAGACGGGAGGATAAATAACGGGTTAATGCATCATGTGCAAGTTCACCACTGATGACCAGATAAGCGACCAGCGTTTTGTTACCGTCATATTCACGATCAACCACGACGGCCTGTTTTATCTGTGGATGTGAAGCAAGGGCGCTTTCGATTTCACCCAGCTCAATACGATAACCCCGGATCTTAACCTGAAAATCGTTACGTCCCAGATATTCCAGCTCACCATTTGGCAGCCAGCGGGCCAAGTCGCCGGTTTTATACAGACGGGTGTAACCGCGTTCTTGGTCTTTCTCCGAGGCAAAAGGAGTCTGCACAAAACGTTCAGCGGTGAGTTCCGGTCGGTTTAAATAGCCCCGCGCCAGCCCTGCGCCACCGATATACAGCTCGCCCGGTGTACCAATCGGAGCCAGTTGCCCGTATTGATTCAGAATATAGGCGGACATGTCACGCAGTGGTCGCCCGATGCAGGAGACTGTTGTGGCATCGTTTCGGGTTAATTTCTTATAGGTTACATGGACAGTGGTTTCGGTGATCCCGTACATATTGATAAGGGCAGGAGTCTGATCGCCGTAATGATTCCACCAGGGGTTCAGTTGTGCCGGATTCAGTTTATCACCACCGAAGATCACATAACGAAGGTGAGGGAATTCTGCTTTTATATTCAGTGCAGCGTCAATAAAGGCATAAAATGCGCCCGGCGTCTGGTTCAGCACGGTGACGTTCTGATCTGAACAAAGGCGGCTGAACCGGTCGAAATCCTTGGTACATTCAATAGTCGGGATAATCAGGCGTCCGCCATAGAGCAATGCGCCCCATAATTCCCAGACACTGAAATCGAAAGTGTAAGCATGATACAGCACCCAGATATCATTCTGATTAAACTGGTAATCTGCCTGTGTGCTGGCAAATAAGCGGGCGACATTTTCATGCGTCTGCAACACGCCTTTTGGCTGCCCGGTGGTGCCGGAGGTATAGATAACATAGGCCAGATCAGTTGCCTGATGCGTGAAGGCCAGATTCTCCGTTGACGGGTTTTGTGCCACAACCGGATCATCTACCGTAATCAGGGCGGGCTGTTTCATCCCTGTTTGTGTGCATGTTTTCAGCGCATCTAAATACCGTTGCTGAGTCACTACACAAGGAGTCTGGGTATCTTCCAGAATAAACCGGACTTGTTCAGGCGGATATTCCGGTGAGACGGGCACATAAGCGCCTCCCGCTTTCAGTACTGCCAGAATACTGATCACCATTTCCGGGCTGCGTCCCAGATAGAGCGCAATCAGCGTATCAGCCGGCATCGGTTGATGATGCTGTTGCTGATAACGCTCACGGATCACAACTGCTAATTGATTTGCCCGTTCGTTTAACTGGCGATAGGTCAGCGTTTCGTCCTCAAATATCAGTGCCACATTATCTGGTGTTTTGTCTGCCTGTGCTTCAAACAGCTGCGACAGGGTTTTATCCTGCGGATAGTCCATCTCAGCCTGATTCCAGCGATGCAGCAAAGTATGGCGCTCCTGCCCCGACAGGATATCCAGCCCGAATAGCGGCTGTTTCTGGTCTGTCACAAAAGCCACCAGTACCCGCTGATAAATATCTGCCAGCCGCATAATGGTCGTTTCATTAAACAGACTGACCGCATAATTCAGGCAGCCGGAAATTCCGCTTTGGCTATCGGATAAATACAGATGCAGGTCAAATTTAGCGGGGCTGTACAGAGGCTCTTCCAGTATTACCGGGCTGAAGGGCAGAGGCGTTCCCTGTGGCAGACTTTCTTCGGGATTTTGTAAGCCGAACATGACCTGAAAAATCGGATGGCGTGAGGTATCACGCTCAATACCGAGTATTTCAAGCAGTTGTTCAAACGGCATATCCTGATGCGCTTTGGCTTCGGCAACTAACTGATGGATCTGCTGAATCAGATTTTCTACGCTGGTGGTTTGTTCAAGTTGTGCCCTTAAAACCAGCGAGTTAACGAACATCCCAATCAGAGACTGAGTCTGGGCATGGTGACGGTTATCCGTTGGCGTTCCCAGAACGATATCGTCCTGTCCGGAGAGTTTCGCTAATGTGACGTAAAAGGCACTGAGCAACACGGTATAGAGGGTGGTTTCCTGTGTTTTTGCCAGTGTCCGCAATTGCTCCGAAAGCCGGGTGTCCAGTACAAAGTTGAAATCCCGTCCCTGATAGCTGACCTGAGCAGGTCTGGGATTGTCAGCAGGCAAGGCCAGCGGTTCATAACCGACCAGCGTTTGTTGCCAGTAACTTAGCTGATGTTCATATCTGTCACCCTGTAAGTAATCACGCTGCCAGACAGCATAATCACCGTAAGTGATCTCCAGTGGTGTGAGCTGGCAGATACGGTTATCCCGTAGTGCCTCATAAATTTCTGCCAGTTCTGCCATAAAAATAGCGATAGACCAGCCATCAATAGCGATATGGTGCCATAACAGCAGTAAATAGTGACTGTCAGCCACCTGATAGTGGCATAAACGCAGGCTGAGTTCTGTAGTCAGGTTGAATGGACGTGCTAACTCGGTGCGCGCAGCATTCAGTAGCTCATCCATATTTTCGCAGGACTGGGAGGTTATTTTCAGATCCCTGTTCAGCACCTGCTGGTAAATCAGGCCTTCATCATGAGGGCGGTACACGGTTTTTATCACGGAATGGCGTTCAGCCAGCCGGTTGATGGCAGTTTCCAATAAGGGGAGGCTAATTTCGTTATCCAATTGAAGTAGATAAGGCGCATGATAAGCATTGCTGCCCTGTTCAAATTGTTCGATAAATAACATGCGCTCCTGTGCAAAGGATAAAGGATAGTGCGCCTGTGCCAGATGGGGGATAACTGTATAACTCTTCTCCCTCATTTGGATTGCCAGTTCTGCGATGGTTTTCAGTTCAAACAGTTGAGTGAGTGAGATTTCAGTTGCCAGAATGCGATGAATAGCCGCAGTCAGCTTAATGGCGGTCAGGGAGTTCCCCCCGATACGGAAGAAATTATCTTCAATGCCCACCTGTTCCAATCCCAGAACATCCTGCCAGATAGCACAAAGCTGGGTTTCCAGTGCATTACGGGGGGCGACATAGCCCATTTTATTGCCGAAAACTGGTTCCGGTAATGCCCGGCGATCTACTTTGCCATTCACTGTTAAAGGGATTGCATCAATACGGTTAAAGCAGGCTGGCAACATATATTCAGGCAAACGGGGGGATAAATAACGGATTAATAGATCATCGGTAAGTTCGCCATCGGTGACCAGATAAGCAACCAGTGTTTTGTTGCCGTCATATTCGCGATCAATCACGACTGCCTGTTTTATCTGTGGATGTGAAGCAAGGGTGCTTTCAATTTCACCCAGCTCAATACGATAGCCACGGATTTTGACCTGAAAATCATTGCGTCCCAGATATTCCAGTTCACCATTTGGCAGCCAGCGGACTAAGTCTCCGGTCCGGTACAGGCGGGTATATCCTTTGGTTCTGTCTTCTGCGGTAGCAAAGTGATTAGGTACAAAACGTTCAGCGGTCAGTTCAGGCTGGTTTAAATACCCCCGTGCCAGCCCGGCTCCGCCTATATACAGCTCGCCCGGTGTGCCGACAGGGGATAAATTACCCTGCTCGTCAAGAACGTAAAGACGGACGTTATTAATGGCCTTGCCGATATTAGCCGGGATATCCCCCTGCTGAAATTGTTTTTCAGTCGCACACACTGTGACTTCTGTCGGGCCGTAAGAATTCAGTACGCGGCTGGTCTGGCTGAAATGTTTAATGAAATCGGAGGAAGGCGCTTCTCCCGCTGTCACCAATATCCGCAAAGAAGGCAACTCAGTATCAGTCAGTAATTTCAGCATAGCGGGGGGTAAGGCTGCCGCTTCGATACCTTCACGCTGAATGAGTTGCGCAACTGAAATGACATTTCGTTCTGTTTCACTGCAAAGGTAAAGTGTGATCCCTCTGAATAGGCTGGGGAATAATTCAAAAACTGAACCATCAAACACATAGGCAGCAAACATTAAAGCTTTCTTTATGTTCGAGGTATCCAGAATGTTTGTTTGTGCCGCCGCCATATGAGCCACATTGTTGTGTTCAATCATGACCCCTTTGGGCTGTCCGGTTGTGCCGGAGGTATAGATAATATAGGCCAAATCGGTGGAGGTATTGATCCGTGCCGGATTTTCTACAGGCTGCTCTGCGGTGATGGTTTGGTCATCTGCCGCAATCAGTGCCGGTTGTTCAGGTAACGCCTGACAATATGTTGCCAGTGTTGTCAGATGATGTTGCTGAGTCAGTATGCAGAATGCCGCGGTATCAGCCAGAATAAACTGGACACGTTCGGCAGGATAGGCCGGTGAAATGGGAACATAAGCACCACCGGCCTTCAGCACCGCCAGCATGCTGATCACCATTTCCGGGCTGCGATCGAAATAAAGTGCTACCGGCATATCTGCCTGCAACTCTTCATTATGCTGCTGTCGGTAATATGCCCGGATAACACAGGCCAGCTGGTTCGCCCGTTCATTCAGTTGACGATAAGTCAGGGTTTCGCCTTCAAATACCAGTGCTGCATTATCCGGTGTTTTTTCCACCTGAGTTTCAAACAGTTGTTGCAGGGTTTGATCCTGTGGATACGGAGCATCGGTCTGATTCCAGTGATGCAACAGAGTCTGGCATTCCTGTTCTGACAGGATGTTAATGTTAGCCAGCGTTTGCTGGTGGTCTTCGACAAAAGCCGCCAGCACCCTTTGATAATAGTCAGCCAATCGTCCGGCGGTGGCTTCACTAAACAGACTGACGGCATAATTGAGGCTACCGGTAAGACAGGTCTGTCCATCCGATAAGAACAGGCTCAAATCAAATTTGGCCGGGCTGTATAAAGAGTCATCCAGATCCACCGGGCTGAACGGCAGTGCAGGGTTGTCTGTCAGGCTTTCCCCAAAACTCTGTAAGCCAAACATAACCTGAAAAATCGGGTGACGGGAGGTATCCCGTACCATCACCAGCGCGTCAAGCAACTGTTCAAATGGCATGTCCTGATGATCTTTGGCACCGGCAATGACTTTATGAATTTGCCCAATCAGTGTTTTTACACTGTCGGTCTGTTCTAACTGTGCCCGCAATGGCAGTAAGTTGATGAACATGCCCATCAGAGGCTGAGTCTGGGTATGGTGGCGATTATCCGTCGGGGTTCCCAGCACGATATCATTCTGCCCGGATAGCTTCGCCAGCATGACATAAAAAGCGCTGAGCAGAACGGTGTACAGAGTAGTTTCTTCTGCTTTGGCCAGCGTCCGCAACTGTTCGGAAAGGACAGGGTTCAGCGTAAATGTACAATCCCGGCCCTGATAACTGACCTGTGCCGGTCTGGGGTAGTCTGTTGGTAAAACCAGCGTTTCAAAGCCCGCTAGCGTGTGTTGCCAGTAAGCCAGTTGTTGTGCATGTACTTCGCCCTGTAAATATTCCCGTTGCCATCGTGCATAATCACCATAGCCGATCTCCAGCACCGGTAATTGGCTGGTACGTCCTTGCAGAAGTGCGTGATAATTTTCTGCCAGTTCGGTGGTAAAAATATCGGTAGACCAGCCATCAGTGGCAATATGATGCCAAAGGAACAATAAGTAATGGTTTTCAGCCACTTGATAGTGGCACAAACGTAGACTTGGCTCAGTGACCAGATCAAACGGGGTGGCGATTTCGCCGCGTACTGATTGTAAAAGGGTATGCATATCCTGACAGGATTGTGATCTGAATCTGAGGTTTTCTGCCAGTACTTGTTGATATTCATGCCCGTGAGCATCGGTACGGTACACAGTCTTCATGATCGGGTGACGATCAACCACTTGATTAATCGAGATTTCTAATAATGACAGGTCCGTATTGTCATCCAGTTGTACGAGGTAAGGAACATGATAGACATAAGTTCCCTGTTCAAAACGTTCGATAAACAGCATTCGTTCCTGAGCGAATGACAGCGGATAACGTTCCTGCTCAATATGAGTAATAACCATACCGGTCGCTTTCTGCATCTGTGCTGAAAGCCCGGCAATGGTTTTAAACTCAAAAATCTGACTTAATGAAACCTCCAGCCCTAATTGCTGGCGAATGGCGCTGATCAGCTTAATGGCTGTCAAAGAATTCCCGCCAAGACGGAAGAAATTATCTTCAATTCCTACCTGTTTCACGCCCAGAATAGTCTGCCAAAGCTCACAAAGCCGGGATTCCAGTTCATTACGCGGGGAAACAGAACCGGCTTTATTGCCGAAAGCGGGTTCTGGTAATGCCCGTCGATCGACTTTACCGTTCTGGGTCAGTGGGATGGATTCAGTGTATGTAAAGCTGGCAGGCAGCATATAGTCAGGCAAGAGGGCAGATAAGTGGCTGATTAACGCCTCATCTGAAGGTTTTTCAGGGCTAACCAGATAAGCGACCAGAACCTTATTGCCTTCATATTCGCGATCAATCACTACCGCCTGTTTTACCTGTGGATGCGAAGCGAGGGCACTTTCAATTTCCCCCAGTTCAATGCGATAACCGCGGATTGTGATCTGAAAATCATTACGCCCCAGATATTCCAGTTCCCCGTTTGGTAGCCAGCGGGCTAAGTCGCCGGTTTTATACAAGCGGGTGTAACCGGATTTTTTCTCCTTATCCGTGGCAAACGGATTTTCCACAAAGCGTTCAGCCGTTAATTCCGGCCGGTTTAAATAACCCTGAGCCAGTCCGGCACCGCCGATATACAGCTCACCGGGCGCGCCGATAGGGGCAAGCTGCCCGGAATGATTCAGAATATAAGCAGACATATCACGCAGTGGTCGCCCGATGCAGGAGACGGCGGTTGCATCGCTCTGAGTTAATTTTTTATAGGTCACATGGACGGTGGTTTCAGTGATCCCGTACATATTGATGAGGGCAGGGGTTTGATCGCCGTAAAAATCCCACCACGGTTTCAGTTGCACCGGATTCAGTTTATCTCCACCGAAGATGACATAGCGAAGATGGGGAAATTCAGCTCTGGCCTTTAATGAAGCCTCGAGAAAGGCATAAAACGCCCCCGGTGTCTGATTCAGTACCGTGACATTCCGCGCAGAACAGAGACGGCTGAATTGTTCAAAATCCTTAGTGCACTCTGTTGTCGGAATAATGACACATCCGCCATAGCGCAGTGCTCCCCACAATTCCCAGACACTGAAATCAAAGGTGTAGGAATGGTACAGAACCCAGATATCATCCTGATTAAACTGATAATCTGCCTGTGTACTGGCAAATAAACGGGCGACATTTCTATGTGTCTGTAACACGCCTTTTGGCTGCCCGGTGGTGCCGGAGGTATAGATAACATAAGCCAGATCGGTGGCCTGCCCAGCGCATACCGGATTTTCCGTGGAGCGATGTTCAGTCACGCTGCGGTCATCTGCCGCAATCAGAACAGTTTGTGCCGATGCACACTCGTTCAAGACTGGCAGGTATTTTTGCTGAGTGATCACACAGAAGGCGCGGGTATCTTCCAGAATAAACCGAACCCGTTCCGATGGATAATCCGGTGAGACAGGCACATAAGCGCCGCCTGCTTTCAACACCGCCAGAATACTGATCACTATTTCCGTGCTGCGTCCCAGATAGAGTGCAACCAGCGTATCAGCCGGCATCGGTTGATTATGCTGTTGCTGATAACGCTCACGAATAACAACTGCGAGTTGATTCGTCCGTTCATTTAACTGGCGATAGGTCAGCGTTTCATCCTCAAACATGACCGCCACATTATCCGGCCTGATGGCTGCCTGAGCTTCGAAATGTTGTTGTAGAGTTTTATCCTGTGGATACGCGATATCAGCCTGTTTTTGGAGATGTAATAATGTTTGACGCTCCTGCTCTAATAAAATAGGTAACTCATTAACAGGAACAGAAGGCGTCTCAATGATAGCAGCCAATAAATTTTGCAGCCGCTCGAGCGCATTTTGAATATCAGCATCATTAAAATAGGCCTGCAAATAATCTATCGTTATTTTTAATTCCTGATCATAACCGTGATCTTTCAGGCGGAATGCGATGGGATAAATATTAAATATTCCATCGATATGGCAATGCTGATTCTGGTTAATTTCAGTGGCTGATGCTGAATAACGGTCGTAGGCGATAAAAATACCGGGTAAAGAAAAACCCTGTTGACTTGCTAGTCGGGCAAGGTGTGATTGAGGGAACTGGCTGTGTCTGTAACTGTTTTTCAGAGCTGATTCCATTTCTCTGATTTGTTCAATGACACTGGATGCTGGCGAAATATGGCAATGTACGGGATAGACATTGGCCTGCATACCAACGACATATTTCTCTGTTTCTGTTCTTCTGCCATGTGTGATGGTATTAAAAATCAGCTCTTTTTGCCCTGTAAGTTCAGCCATCATGATGGTGACAAGGCTGGAAAAGACGGCCAGCAAATTAGTTTTATGTTGACGACAAAAAGCCAGTAAACTTTCTTTAGCTGAAAAGGGCAGTGTCAGGGCGCGATAACCGGTTTCATTATTCTTATAGTGAGGGGTTAAGTGATGTATTTCTTTTTTTCTTAAAAAATCAATCCAATAATTTTTATCATCCTTATAATGAATACTATTTAAATAATCCCTTGCGTTCTCTATCGATGTTAAATATTGCGGAATATCTGATAACCATGCTGTCGATATACCTTGTTTAAGGCAGCCGTATAACTGATAGATATACTCATGAAGCCGATATAATCCAACGCTATCTATCATAATGTGGTGGAATTGCGTGAATAAATAACATTTTTCATTATTCAGCCGGATTAAAGTCACTTGATAGGGTGTTGTCTTTAAGTAATTGACAGGGATATAGGTTTGCTGCCTCATCCAGGTAAGAGCATGCTTTTCGGGTTCAGGCTGCATTGTGGCATCATAGTACCTGATTAATTCGGGTTTGCTCAGTTCCGGAATATATTGTATAGCCTCATTATCTGAATCTATTGTTATCCGCAAGCGTAATGTATCAATATGCTGGTGCAGTAGATCCCATGCTTTTTGTAAAATCGCAATATCAATATTTTCTTCTAAAGATGTATACCAGCTAAGGCTATGTATAGGACTATTTTCATAAAGTGCTTGTTCGTAAAACACATCCTCCTGAGAAGGGTGAAGAGGATAAAAACCCGAATTCAAAGAACCCTTAAATGCTCTCATAATAAATTATACGAATGTATTCCGTTTACAAGTTATTTGTAATTGATTCCGTAATATTTAAAACTGTCATTTACGACTTAGTGGGTATAATTCATCATGGTATCATTACAGATAATCTCGCAATCTTTCAACATCCTTCCTCATGAAAAATAGTTAATGTTTATCAGTGAATGATTCTGTTTTTATTTATTACTGCATGATCATAACTCATCATTGTGAAGTTTTTCTGGTCATTTTAGCTACGGGATATGTTATTTTTTATCTGGTATAACTATTTTTATGCTGGATATATTGGATGAGGCTGGTACTTTTCGTTTCGTCAATAATGATTAAATTGATTTGCATCAAGTTATCATCTTTGTTTTTTTAACGTGTTGGTTATTTATTTTCTGGCAACAGAAATAGACGTGATAATTATTTTATGGCAGAGATAATCAGGATTCTTTATTGAAAATTTTTAAATTATTAATCATCGATATTTAAATCGATTACTATTTGCAATAGGGATAAAAGCATTTCCCTGTTGGATCCTAACCCTTTGACTATCTGGTAATTTGTGCCAGGGACGGATAAATACATCCCAGCATGATGTAGTGATAGAGTTGTCCTGTAAATTTATATTTGACTTGTATCCTATTGCCCAGCCAATTTTTACCCCTTCCTCTATTAACGTTTGAACAAGTGTAGGCAAGAACTCACCTTTACCCGCCTGGCAGGCTTTCATTGATATCAAACCAACCTGAGTTAACCCATAGTCGATAAGCATACGAGCAAATGATGCACCATCAAGCCCGCCAAACTCTTCGTGGTAAATTCGGTTGCCATGATCTGAACCATGAGCAACGACGATTAATTTTGAATTAAGATCGCACTGAGCAAAGGGCTTATCCGTAGGTTGAGAAAATTGACTGTGAGGAGGAGGCAAACACTGATAGCCGGAAATCCTTTTTGTGGCAAAGGAATGTGCCTCAGGTATCCGGTATTTTCTTTTGAATACTTCACTGGTTGGTAACAGAGGATCTCTGGGCCTGTTTGGTCTATTGACCGGAAATAATAGTATAAAAACTTTATTCCATTTCACGGTGTTACTTCTCCTTGCTATCGGAAAATAAATAATACGTATGCTTGGAGGCGGCTGCTTTTAGTGCAGCATTATAGAGGTTTTTGCTGATTGAAGATTAAATAGATGAGAAATGTTTGTAAGGAAGTCTGTGATTTCTGTTTTAGTGAACCTTACGAACACAACGGTTAAGCCTGTCATTCGGGATAAAAGAGCAGGCGATTACCAGAAAAATCAATATTAGCTCTTTATACACAATGGATTTTAAGATGTATCGCGGTGGCAGGGGTGAGCGCGTGCAGATAATAAAAAAGCCACCTGAAAGACGAAGTGTATAACATGCCATATTTTGTTAGAATTCGTGATGTGAAATAGGGATTACTGTGGTGAATTAACAACAATAGGTTAATTGAATGGAAAGTATGTACCAGAAATTTAATGTTCTGAATAGAATTGACAAAATATTAATGGAGCATAAGCCCAATAATAGCACAGGTGTTAAACGGTTTATTTTAGAGTTTCTTTTCTTTGGTTTGATTAATGCCCGTTCGTGTTTATTTGCTGGTTTCTTTTTTTTAGCTTTGTTTTTAGTGCCGGCAAAAGGTATCTTGGGTATACCGCGTTATGATGTGCTGTTGGTCTTTGCAGTAGCCTTTCAGGCATTGTTAATACTATTTAAACTTGAAACATGGGATGAATTTAAAGCGATATGTGTATTCCATTTAGTTGGTTTTATCATGGAGTTATTTAAAACATCAGCTTCTATCAGTTCATGGCAATATCCTGATGCTGCATTCACTAAACTTTGGGGAGTCCCGTTGTTTACAGGTTTTATGTATGCCGCTGTAGGGAGTTTTATTATACAGTCATGGCGCTTCTTTAAAGTGCGCATTGAGCATTATCCACCGTACTGGATGGCAACATTGGTAGCTCTGGCTATTTATATCAATTTCTTTAGTCATCATTATATTGATGATTATCGCTGGTATCTGACGGCTTTTATTTTTGGGTTGTATGCCCGTGGCACTATTTTTTATACGCCATTGGATAAAGAACGAAAAATGCCGCTATTATTATCGTTTATATTAATTGGTTTTTTTATCTGGTTAGCGGAAAACTTCGGAACCTTTTTTGGGGTTTGGCAATATCCTAATCAGTTAGGCGCTTGGTCTGTTGTTCATGCAGGGAAATGGGGAGCATGGTCATTATTGGTCGTTGTGACCTTTACGATTGTTGTCCACCTTAAACATATCAAATCAAGTGTGGCAATTGCCCGTTAGGGTAGCTTTGCCAAGTGGTGGGGTTCAGGAGGATACCCCGCCATTGGCCGTTCAGGATAAGATATATACACAATGGATTTCAAGATGCGTCACGGCGGCAAGGGAGTGACAAATTCGTTGGGAACGAATTTGCCCAGCCAAAGGCTGCCTCCGGTGAAAGGCAGGAGCCTTTCATTAATCCCCTGGAGCGTAGATAACTATGTGACTGGGGTGAGCGAGCGCAGCCAACAAAGAGGCAACTTGAAAGACGAAGTGTATAATTATTAATATATTTAACTTAATCTCTATTGCATTGGCTTTGAGTGTTAAAATCTATTTATTTTAATAGATTGGTAAGTATTTAATATATTCATTTATGG
>NZ_CAWQJR010000177.1:0-32058 GCF_963894935.1 Xenorhabdus sp. PB61.4 | reverse complement strand
ATATAAAGCATTACATCCTATACTTTATAATTTTAAATTTGTGACCGGATACTTAAATAATGAGCAAAAATAGTTATCAGAAAAGTAAGCGAGGTAAGAGGCTAAAACGAATAAAGAAAAAGAAAAGTTTTAAATTCACCCTATTCAGATGGAATTAATAGCATTATCAATTAAATTGAAAAATTAAGACCAAATTTCTACTCATACAAGAAATGGAACTTAATGATGAAATTATATGCAAATAGAGTATAATTCATACTTAGCTAACCTAGCTAATTTAACGGAGGGGAACATGACTATTCAGGCAAATATGCACGAGGCAAAAACTCATTTGAGCCAGCTGGCAGATAAAGCAGTTGATGGTGAAGTGGTCATTATTGCTAAAGCGGGAAAACCTTATGTTCAGTTAGTTCCTATCTGCCAAATGGATAGAACTCCTGGTGGTTTTGAAAATGAAATTAGTATAAATGAACGATTTTATGAAGCTGACGATGACATACAAAAAATGTTTGAAGGATCTTTATGAAACGACTTCTACTGGATACCCACGTACTCATCTGGTGGGTAACCAACGATCCATCTTTAGGCAACTTAGCCAAAAGCATGATCATGAAAGGAACAAATAGCATCTTTGTCAGCGCAGTAACTCCCTGGGAGATATCCATAAAACGTGCATTAGGCAAATTGGAATTCAAAGCTGATTTTGATTTGATTATGGAAAGAAATAATTTTATTCCTTTAGCTATAACACATCTTCATGCAGAGAATGCCGGTGATTTACCACGCCATCACGGTGACCCGTTTGATAGAATGCTTATTGTACAATCTCAAATGGAAGGATTAACGCTGATTTCAGCTGATAGTGTTTTTTCAGAATATGGTATTAGATTGCTCAATGCCCGACAGTGAATTCAGAGAGCAGGATTTATTTTTTATTTTCCATATACGAAAAAACCCCGCTCAAAGAGCGGGGTTTCAGAATGCTGGTCGGCGAGAGAGGATTCGAACCTCCGACCCACTGGTCCCAAACCAGTTGCGCTACCAAGCTGCGCTACTCGCCGAAAACGAAGCGCATCTTACTGCCTACATCGTAGATCGTCAATAGCTTTTTAAAGACAAGTGGTTGTTTGACTATAATACAACCAAATATTGCACTGTAGCTCGTTCACGGTGTTCAATATTCCAGCAGTAAAAAGCCCCGCACAGAGCGAGGCTTTAAGATGGGCGATCCGATTATATTTATCGAATATTGCTTACTGTAGCAGTGAAATATCCGCAACCCGCAGGAACAAATCACGCAGTTCACTCAGCAATGTCAGACGATTTACCCGCACTTGCAGATCTTCATCCATCACCATCACATTATCGAAGAACGCATCCACAACTTCACGCAGGGAAGCCAGTTCGACCAGTGCATCCTGATAATTGCCTTCGGCAAACAGAGGAGCCAGTTTTTCTTTCAGGACGACAAGATGGGTCGCCAGCTGGATCTCTTCCGCTGCTTTCAGTACCGAAGCCTGAACTGCATCACTCAGTTTCTCTTCTGATTTCGCCAGAATGTTGGAAACACGCTTATTAGCCGCTGCCAGAGAAACAGCCTCATCCAGCGTACGGAAATGCGTTACCGCTTTCATACGAGCATCAAAATCGGCTGGTTGTGTCGGACGACGAGCCAGAACTGCCTGAATGGTATCAACGCTGTAACCCAGCTCCTGATACCAGGTGCGGAAGCGGCCGAGCATAAACTCAACAACATCATCCACAACTTTTTCATTAGTCAGTTTGTCGCCGTACAAACGAACAGCTTCTTCTGCCAGAGTCTGAAGGTCGAGAGGTAATTTTTTCTCAACAATAATGCGCAGTACACCCAGTGCAGCACGACGCAAAGCAAATGGGTCTTTATCCCCTTTCGGATGCTGACCGATGCCAAAAATGCCTGCCAGCGTATCCATTTTATCGGCAATCGCGACTGCGCAAGAAACGCCGGTTGATGGCAGTTCATCACCAGAGAAACGTGGCTGATACTGTTCGTTCAGCGCCAACGCCACATCTTCAGCTTCTCCGTCATGACGGGCATAGTGCATACCCATCACACCCTGCGTATCAGTGAATTCAAAGACCATGTTGGTCATTAAGTCACACTTGGACAGCAAACCTGCGCGGGTTGCATGAGTCACATCCGCCCCGATCTTGTCAGCAATCCAGCCAGCCAGTGCCTGAATGCGGTCTGTTTTATCACGCAGTGTACCCAGCTGCTTCTGGAACAAAACAGTCTCCAGACGCGGCAGGTTATCTTCCAGACGCTGTTTACGGTCAGTCTTAAAGAAGAATTCGGCATCTGCCAGACGCGGACGGACTACTTTTTCATTACCTGAGATGATCTGCTGGGGATCAGAAGATTCAATATTGGTAACAAAAATAAAGTTCGCCATCAATTTGCCGGATTTATCGTAAACCGGAAAATATTTCTGATCGCCTTTCATGGTATAAACCAGTGCTTCCGCCGGTACTTCGAGGAATTTTTCTTCGAATTTTGCCGTCAGAACCACAGGCCATTCCACCAGAGAAGTCACTTCTTCCAGCAGGCTGTCGGTCAAATCTGCCACACCACCAAGCTCAGTTGCTGCCTGCTCTGCATCACGCTTAATCAGGGTCTTGCGCGTTTCATAATCTGCAATAACCCGACCACGCTCCTGCAAAATTACCGGATACTGTTCTGCGTTATCAATGGTGAACTCCGCTTCACCCATAAAACGATGACCACGGATGATACGATCAGATTTGATACCCAGAATTTCGCCTTCAATAACCTCACTACCCAGCAGCATAGTGACGGTATGAACAGGACGGACGAACTGAGTTTCTTTATCACCCCAGCGCATCAGCTTAGGGATAGGCAGTTTAGCCAATGAACTGCTTACCATTCCTGCCAGCAACTCTTTGGCTTCACAGCCTTTAACCTGTGCCCGATACAGCAGCCACTCACCTTTATCGGTTACCAGACGCTCTGCCTGATCAACAGTGATCCCACAGCCTCGCGCCCAGCCTTCTGCTGCTTTGGTTGGTTTCCCTTCCGCATCGAACGCCTGAGAAATGGCCGGACCACGTTTTTCTACTTCACGATCAGCCTGTGCCGCCGCCAGATTGGCCACTTTCAGCGCCAGACGACGCGGAGCAGCAAACCAGCGAACTTCACCATGACCCAGATTGGCGTTGTTCAATTCTGTTTCAAAATTGGCCGCAAAGGATTCAGCCAGTGAACGCAGCGCCTTTGGTGGCAACTCTTCTGTGCCGATTTCCACAAGGAAAGTCTGTTGAGTCATGATGGCCTCTTAATTTTCTGTTACACCGTTTTTGTTACACATCGGGAAGCCAAGCGCTTCGCGGGAAGCATAGTAAGCTTCAGCAACTGCTTTGGTCAGAGTGCGGATACGCAAGATATAACGCTGACGTTCAGTCACGGAAATCGCTTTACGGGCATCCAGTAAGTTAAATGTATGACCCGCTTTCAGAATGCGCTCATAAGCAGGCAGTGGCAGAGGTGTTTCCAGTGCCAGCAACTCCTGCGCTTCTTTTTCATACTGCTCGAAACAGGTGAACAGAAAATCCACATCTGCGTGTTCAAAGTTGTAAGTAGACTGCTCAACTTCATTCTGATGATAGATATCACCATAAGTCGTTTTACCCAGCGGGCCATCACTCCACACCAGATCATAAACACTGTCTACACCCTGAATATACATGGCAAGACGTTCCAGACCGTAAGTGATTTCACCGGTAACAGGCTTACACTCAAGACCACCAACCTGCTGGAAATAAGTGAACTGAGTCACTTCCATACCGTTCAGCCAGACTTCCCAGCCCAGACCCCATGCACCCAGAGTCGGGTTCTCCCAGTTATCTTCAACAAAGCGGATATCGTGAACGGTAGGATCAAGCCCCAGCTCTTTCAGTGAACCAAGATAAAGTTCCTGAATATTCTCTGGAGAGGGTTTGATGATAACCTGAAATTGGTAGTAATGCTGAAGACGGTTCGGGTTTTCACCGTAGCGCCCGTCAGTCGGACGACGTGAAGGCTGTACATAAGCCGCAGCAATCGGCTCCGGCCCTAAAGCACGTAGACAGGTAATAGGATGAGAGGTTCCTGCGCCGACTTCCATATCCAATGGTTGGACAATGGTGCAGCCTTGACGCGCCCAGTAATCCTGTAGTGTCAGGATAATTCCCTGAAAGGTTTTGGTATCAAACTTTTGCATGTTGAATCCGCACGCGATACTTATACACAATGAATTTCAAGGTGCATCGCGGCGGCAAGGGAGTTCATCCCCGGGAGCATAGATAACCGTATGTTTATAAAAACGGTGACCGGGGTGAACGAGCGCAGCCAACAAAGAGGCAACTTGAAAGACGAAGTGTATATGAATTTAAACGAAAGGAGTCAGTATACCCTTTGACTGTAAGATATACAGCACTGATCACCGCCCAATTTTGTCACAACATAAAAAAATCTTATCCGAATGACTTTACATGGATATTCATACAGCTAAAATTGGTGTAATTCTTCACCAACGCCTACGGAGATACGCACTTCATGAATAAAGACATAACCCGCTGTGGCTGGGTTACCTCAGATCCTGATTATCTGGCCTACCATGACAATGAGTGGGGGAAACCATTAAAGGATGACCAAAAACTTTTTGAATTGATTTGTCTTGAAGGACAACAGGCGGGTTTATCATGGTTCACCATTTTGAAAAAACGCGAAGGTTACAGAAAATGTTTCCATCAGTTTGATCCCGCAAAAATTGCCGGTATGGGTGAAAATGACGTCGAGAAATTAATGCAGGACCCTGCCATCGTCCGCCACCGTGCAAAAATTAACGCCATTATTGATAATGCCCGCGCCTATCTGAAAATGGCCGAGCAGGGCGAAAATTTCAGTGAATTTATCTGGCAATTTGTTGACGGTGCTCCACAAATAAATCATTGGGAAACATTGGCAAAAGTGCCTGCCAAAACTGACCTTTCTGATGCTCTTTCAAAGGCATTGAAAAAACGTGGCTTTAAATTTATCGGTAGCACCACCTGCTATGCTTTTATGCAGGCTGCGGGTTTGGTGGATGATCACATCGCAAACTGTTTATGCCGGAAATAACCGGTACAGAAAAACTGAAAATCAGCGCATATTCTCTCAACAAAGAGATAACTTGAAAGACAAAGCGTAAAAATAGATGACAATATAACAAGGCGCGAGTTATGGTGTCTTCATACCATACTCCTACAAAATACAAACAAAGACGCAACAGCCGTTATGAAATTCTCTCAATTCGGAAACAAATTCACACAAGAGTCAGGTATTACGCGCCTGATGAATGATCTCAACCAGGGCCTGAGAACACCCGGCGCGATTATGCTTGGTGGTGGCAACCCTGCCCATATTCCTGAAATGGATGAGTATTTCCAGCAACTATTGGCGGATATGGCGTTAAACGGCCAATTAACTGAAACCCTGTGTAATTACGATGGCCCACAGGGAAAAAATACGTTAATTGCTGCACTGGCACAGGAATTACAGGAAAAACTCGGTTGGGATGTTAATCCACAGAATATTGCCCTGACCAATGGTAGCCAAAGTGCTTTTTTCTACCTGTTTAATTTATTAGCAGGGCGTGATGAAAATGGCTCAATAAAACGGGTTCTGTTTCCGCTTGCGCCTGAGTATATTGGCTATTCTGATTCTGGTCTGGATGAAGGTCTATTTGTTGCTAATAAACCTAATATTGAATTATTGCCTAATGGGCAATTTAAATATCATGTTGATTTTGACCACCTGAATATTTCTGAAGATATCAGCCTGATCTGTGTTTCGCGTCCAACGAACCCAACGGGTAATGTTGTCACTGACGAAGAATTACTGCGCTTGGATGCATTAGCTCAAAAACACCAAATTCCTCTGCTGATCGATAATGCCTATGGTGTGCCATTCCCGGGTATTATTTTTAGTGAAGCAACTCCTCTGTGGAACCCGAATATTATCTTATGTATGAGCCTGTCCAAACTTGGGCTACCGGGTGCTCGCTGTGGAATCATCGTTGCCAATGAAAAGATTATTCAGGCAGTCAGTAACATGAATGGTGTGATTAGCCTGGCTCCGGGGGGCATTGGGCCTGCCATGACGCTGGAAATGATCCGCCGTAATGATCTGTTTCGTTTATCCCAAAATGTCATCCAACCATTTTATAAAAAACGGGTAGAACAAGTCATTGAGATTATTCGTCACTATCTGCCAGAAGAATACTGTCTTATCCATAAACCAGAAGGAGCAATATTCCTCTGGCTCTGGTTCAAAAATCTGCCGATTACAACTGAAGTTCTTTATCAGCGCTTAAAAAAGCGGAAGGTATTAATGGTGCCGGGTCATTATTTCTTTCCCGGTCTGGAACACAACTGGCCTCATGCTCACCAATGTATGCGCATGAACTATGTGCCAGATCTGGCAAAAATAGAAGAAGGTATCCGTATTTTGTCCGAAGAAATTGAGATTGCCCATCAAGAAGGGGAATGTTAATCGGGTTGTACCCTATGGATTTCGAGTTACATCGCGGCGGCAAGGGAGTTCATCCCCAAGAGCATAGCTAACTATGTGACTGGGGTGAACGAACGTAGCCAACAAAGAGGTAATTTGAAAGACGACGGGTATATAAAAAAAGCTCCCTCATTTAAAGTGAGGGAGTAAGATGATAACGAGGACTTTTTACCTGAGAACAGGACAGTAGTTATTAGAATCCCAAAAGAATTCTTCACACACAGTAGGAAAGGAAAACAATCCTTGTTTATACACTTTCCCTGAACTCGGTATATTTAACCAGAAAACAAAAAAGATAATGGTCTGAATAGACAGGTTTTTTTCACTTTAAATTGCCTCTACTATGTGAAATTAAGACAATTACCCCATATTGTGTGATCTAAAGCACACTTAATGAATCAAACACATATACTTAATTATTCAACGCTGTTCTCAATCTTCCTCTCTGCCAGAAAATAATATCTACTAACAGTCTCCAGATTCAGCAACGGTCAGTATTAATAGGCATGCTCGCTTGTTAGCCGGACAAATTCGCTCCCGACGAATTTGCCCTGCCTTTTCCGCTACGGCTCAACACAAAATACAGGGATATAAATTCAAATGAAATAATTTACTTTTAAATTTATTTCAAAATAAACTATCAAGGAGAATTAAAGAAATCTATCGAAAAAAATTATTGGATTTAACAATAAGTGCTATAGCAAACTGAATATTACCTAACTATAGTAAATAGTATTAAAAAGTTATTTTTATGCTTATTCATGAAAAAATCATACTAGGTATAAATATAACTTCTGGATATTGGCAATTAACTCATTGAGCTCAAGGAATGGAAATGATGAAAAACTATAAACTGCTTCTATTACCTTCTACTATTATTGGGGGGCTTTTGCTAACAGGCTGCTCCAGTATCATGACTCACAGTGGCCCTAATCAAGGGTATTATTCGGGAGCACAAGCCAATATTAATATGTTAAAAGATGACAGAACAGGATGGTTCCTGAAACCTCTGCTCGTAGTCGATCTCCCATTATCAGCTTTTTTAGATACCCTTTTACTCCCCTATGATTACGCTCATTCCAATCAGGATCAAACGGAGCAATCCCCTAAACTTCGTATTGAAAAACTGGAAGAAAGCACAAACAGCACACAATCGATATTAGAAAACTCGATGAATAATGAACCCTAATTTTACCAATACCGATTAGGCTAAAGATTATCTTATCTCAACTATTTTTCAGGCATCGTTATTGTACAACGATGCCTATTTCAACCCTGTTTCAACAATGAAAAGCTGACGATATCCATTAATATCCCGCATAAATGCAATATATCGGCCATCAGGTGAAAACACGATTGCATCAGCACAGGGAGCAACGTCAGTACGAGCTGTTAACCGCTGGGTTTGCCCACTCTGACTATCACAAAGCATGACACTGTTATCGCAAACAAAAGCGATAAACCGCCCCCGGTTATCCCAGTTAAATGCGGATTGTATGTCATGAATATTATCTGTGATCTGTGCCGGCTCGCCTCCATTTGGAGATATATGCCATAACTGAATAACACCATTGCCATCTCTCATCAGAAAACAAATTTTACTTCCATCCGGTGATGCCCTGAGCCAATGCCGGGGAACATTGGCTACTCCCGGATAACAATTCTGATGGGTGAAAGTTAATCGTTTTTGTTTAACTCCAGCGGGCGGCGCAGGTAATGCCGTTTCGGTTCCGGCTAATGGCTGGCAACCTTCTAGTGCATAATCTTCATCATGCTCAGGCAGGTCAACCAGATAAATTTCAGGGATCTTCTCACCATTTTCAGCATACGTATCACCAATAAAAGCCAGTGCCCAACGCTGCCATTGCCCATTCTCTTTAAGATATCCCTGTTGTCCAACCCACCCTTCTTCATATGCACGATTGATCTCATCACTACCGGGATGTGGATGCGTTGTGGTTTGGCTAACAACGACTGAAAAATAACGACCATCGTATTCTCTCGGGTGTTTTTTCGCTGAAATCACAGTTCTTAGTGGAACAGCCACAGCAACATTACGCAAATCAAGAGCAGGGTCTAACTCATGCATGACATGGTCATTATAGGTAAAACTCAAACGACTGCTGTCAGGACTGAAAACATGCACATGTGTACCACCTCGTAAAGCTCCTGCTGTATAAGGAGGAGTGATATCCAGTGCATCAATATTGAACGCAACGTTTGGTTCGCTATCGGAAACAATCACCCCACGACGATGATGAAAATCATATTGCCAGTGATTATCCGGGTGCTCCGGGCCATGAATAAATGCGTAACGTACCGGCTCTTGTGGGCTAACAGTGACAACCCCAACATGTGCCCCATCTTTTGCCTGATAAATAATCTCTGTCTGGCCGTTATTGATATGAATTTTTTCTATCGTCAGGCCGGAAAAAGATGCTCCGTTAGGACGTACATCATAAACCAGCCACTGGCTATCAGGAGTCCAGATATTTATATTAGTTATCTGATGGCTACGGTTATCAAATGTAATCTGACGTTCCTTGAAAATCATTTTTTTCCACCTTAATATGCGGGAATTCGGATAATAAAAACTAACTTTATGTAAATTTAACTAAAAATTTTCAATCGAGGCGTTATTATTTCCGCATTACTCTTACTTCTTCATTATCTTTCATCTGACTAAATTTATGCTACTCAGTGTCCTTTATATCATTGGTATCACGGCTGAAGCCATGACGGGTGCTTTAGCCGCAGGTCGCCGAAAAATGGATGTCTTCGGCGTGATTATTATCGCTTCTGTTACAGCTATCGGTGGTGGCTCCGTTCGTGACATAATTCTGGGCCATTACCCACTTGGCTGGGTTCAAAACCCGGAGTATATCGTGACTGTTGCCTGTGCTGCTGTTTTCACGATTTGGATTGCTCCAATGATGAAACACCTGCGTCGTTTGTTTCTGATTCTGGATGCAATCGGCCTGATTGTTTTTTCAATTATTGGTGCACAAATCGCACTGGATATGGACTACAGCCCAATCATTGCCGCCATTGCTGCTGTTATTACCGGTGTTTTTGGTGGCGTGCTGCGCGATATGTTTTGTAATACCATCCCGCTGGTGTTTCAGAAAGAAATTTACGCTGGGGTCTCCTTTGCTGCTGCATGGTTATATATCGCCTTATTGCATACTCCACTACACCCCAACAGCGTCATTATCATAACCCTTATTGCTGGCCTCGCTGCCCGCCTAATTGCTATTCGCTATCGTCTTGGATTACCGATATTTAATTACGATGGTGCTGATCACTGATATGAATCTGGGCGTTTGAAGCAAACTTTTGCTCTTACGCTCTTATTCGACTCCACCATTTTATTTTCCTTATCTCCGATGACTGTAAAGGATATGTCTACAGATCAATGCCCTGTAAAGTCAGTACTTCTATTAATTCTTTAACGTCAGGATGCTGAAAAAATCTCTCAATTTTTGCTCTTTGTTTAACTGATAAAGCACTATATTTTTGTGTTTCTACTTCGGGTGACTGCATTTTTCCGAACAAAGCTATTTTATTTGTAAATTTATTAGCATAAGGCATTCCTATCGCTTCGCGCCATAATGAGGCTGGCTGCCGCTTTGATTGCTGGAATTGACTGAAAATTGATTCAGCACGCTTAGTTCCGATGTTCGGTATTTCAGCCAGTTGTGTTACATCCAATGCTAACCAGTCTGTCAGATTCTTGATCTTTTCACTTGTGACTAGAGTCATCCATGTACCTTGACTCACTCCTCTCATTTTCAATTTTTCGCCCATCCATGTCAGACGTGCGATAAACTGCTGTTGGCATTCATCATTATTCAATACAAAACAACTGAGTGAATGAAATTGTTCTGCATCAGGAAGATTAAGATGTTTGCGTTCAGCAATACGCCAAACCACCTTATCAAGTTTGGGTATACCATGCCCTGCCAGGGCTATTGTTACTTTATCTCCCGGATAAACATCCCAATACTTCCAACGCGTCACCGAACCAATATGAACGCGGCTAATCTGCCTGTCATCTAATTGAATCTTTTCCAGCTCCAGCAATACGGAAATTTTCCCTGTTCGGCCTATCCTGAATTGAATATCGTTTACTGTGGTAACTTGTTGCTGTAGAGGATACTTCCATGCAACAGCCCAACTGCTTGAACCTGAACGCCATTGCCTGCCGGCGGGCTCAGTCTCTTGCCTTAATACAACACCATCAGTAGCAAAAGGGAGGGGATGGGTAAAATACATTTTCCATTTTTTCTCCGCCTCTTCCGCATTGGAAATAGGGTGGCTAAATTGTTGCGTAGCCGGAAAGCCCATGGAAGCCAGTTGTTCAAGCTTAGCAGTCATTTCATCCGGCCCATCCGGCCAACTCCATACAAATATCCCTATTTGACTGAGTTCTTCTGAATGGGCCTTACGCATCATCAAACCCGCAACCTTGCTGCGCGCGCCCTGACTACCAACAACCGACTGGCGGTGATTATTCTGTCGCCAAAAAAGCTCGCCTTGTAACACCATATATTCCGGTGCATTTTTTATCTGTTGGGGAATACTGGATATAAATTTGCTTTTATCCAGCCAGTCTGTCCCTTCTGTTCCATTCCCACGGCTGATTAACCCTGTCAGCAGCCCCTTCTGATAAACCAGTGTTACCGCAACACCATCAATTTTGGGCTGTAACCAGACTTTCGAGCGCCCTTGTACCCATTTCCGCACTTCCTCCAGACCTTTCAGTTTACGCAATCCTGTATGCTGGACAGGATGAGTCTGTTTTCCATTATCCGGAATGGCTATGACAACGTTATTATTCTGTGTCTGATTCAGACAATGCTGCCAGTGTGTCAGAGTTTCCAATAGCTGATCGTAAATTTCATCATCTATTTCACTAATCCCCTGCTGGCGATACAACTGCTCCCATCGCGCTACCTGTGGTGTCAGGTGTTCGATTTCAAGCTGAAGTTTTTCCTTTGACCAGACGGGACAATCTGCTGCGAGTGCTATCGGCACTCCACATAACAACATCAATATTATAATGAGAAAATTAAGCATCCTTGCTCCACACGTTCCTTAAATGCAGGCAAAGAATAATAAAGAAATTTGGCTATACCAATGAGGAAAAAGAGCGTTTGCGATGAGTCTCGAAAAATTATTAGCTTGTTTCTGCAACTTATTATTTTATCTGGAATTGTTTTGCAAAATATCGCTTTAATCTTCGTTTGTTAATAAAAAATTTTGTTGAATCACTCGCAGGCATGTATTGTAACGCTGCATGGATTAACGTATCCGTGTATACTATGTGGGATTTTATATCCCTACGCTTGCATTTATTAATACCCAACCAGTCAAGAAATCAGCATGAGCCAAGGAACGTTATATATTGTTTCTGCACCGAGTGGAGCAGGCAAATCAAGCCTTATTCAGGCTTTATTAAACACCCAGCCTTTGTATGACACTCAGGTTTCTGTTTCACATACAACCCGCCCGGCACGTCCAGGCGAAAATCACGGTGAACATTATTTTTTCGTCACAACCGATGAATTCCAGAATATGATTAACCATGATGAATTTTTGGAACATGCCTGTGTTTTCGGTAACTATTACGGCACTTCCCGTAAAGTAATCGAAGATACTCTCGCCAGTGGGGTTGACGTCTTTCTTGATATTGACTGGCAGGGTGCGCAACAAATCCGTCAGAAAATGCCTGCGGCCCGTAGTATTTTTATTCTTCCGCCTTCAAGGGAAGAATTACTCCGCCGCCTGCGCGGGCGCGGTCAGGACAGCGAAGAAGTCATTGCTAAACGCATGTCTCAAGCTGTCGCTGAAATGGAGCATCATGGCGAGTATGATTACGTCATCATCAATGACGATTTCAATACTGCTCTGGCCGATTTACAATCAGTTATTCGTTCAGAACGCCTGCGTTTAGAAAGGCAGGCTCAACGGCATGATGCGTTAATCAGCAAATTATTGGCAGACTGAACTAAGTTTCAGTATCATGTCCGGTCACTTATTTATCTGTGGAGTAGCACACATATGGCACGCGTAACTGTTCAAGACGCAGTAGAAAAAATTGGTAACCGTTTTGACCTGGTGTTGGTCGCTGCTCGCCGAGCACGCCAATTGCAGTCAGGCGGAAAAGATCCTCTGGTTCCGGAAGAAAACGATAAGATGACGGTTATCGCTCTGCGTGAAATCGAGCAGGGTCTTATCAATAATAAAATTCTTGATGTTCGTGAACGTCAGGAACAACAGGAGCAGGAAGCTGCAGAAATCAACGCTGTTTCTGCTATCGCCGACGGTCGTCGTTAATTTTACGGTAGGTCTGCCTTGTACCTGTTTGAAAGCCTGAATCAGCTTGTTCTTAAATATTTGCCTGAAGATCAGATTGGTCTGTTGAAGCAGGCTTATATCGTAGCTAGGGATGCCCATGAAGGGCAGACCCGCTCCAGCGGTGAGCCATATATTACTCATCCGGTCGCCGTTGCCTGTATTCTGGCTGAAATGCGCCTTGATCATGAAACACTGATGGCTGCACTTCTGCATGATGTCATAGAGGATACACCAACGACATTTCAGGATATCGAGCAACTATTCGGGACAGCTGTCGCCGGATTAGTTGAGGGTGTCTCTAAGCTGGACAAACTGAACTTCCGTGATAAGAAAGAAGCTCAGGCAGAAAACTTTCGCAAAATGGTCATGGCAATGGTACAGGATATCCGTGTCATTCTGATCAAACTGGCAGACCGTACACATAACATGCGAACCCTTGGTTCCCTGCGCCCTGATAAACGGCGGCGCATCGCCAGGGAAACGCTGGAAATTTACAGTCCGTTAGCCCATCGATTGGGTATCCATCACCTGAAAACAGAACTGGAAGAGCTGGGTTTTGAAGCTCTGTATCCGAACCGTTATCGGGTGATTAAAGAGGTAGTTAAAGCTGCTCGCGGCAACCGGAAGGAGATGATCCAGAAAATTCTGTCAGAAATTGAGGGCAGATTAACGGATGCCGGCATCAAATGTACCGTCAATGGGCGGGAAAAACACCTCTACTCTATCTATCGTAAGATGCACCTGAAAGAACAGCGTTTTCATTCCATCATGGATATTTACGCGTTCCGTGTCATCGTCGATAACCTTGATACCTGTTACCGTGTTCTGGGGCAAATGCACAGCCTGTATAAACCCCGTCCCGGTAAAGTAAAAGATTATATTGCCATTCCCAAAGCCAACGGCTATCAGTCCCTGCATACTTCTCTGATCGGCCCACACGGAGTCCCGGTTGAAGTGCAAATCCGTACTGAAGATATGGATCAAATGGCTGAAATGGGGGTTGCTGCACACTGGGCTTATAAAGAGCAGGGTGAATCAGGTACGACTGCTCAGGTTCGCGCTCAGCGCTGGATGCAAAGCCTGCTGGAGCTTCAGCAAAGTGCCGGTAGCTCTTTCGAATTTATTGAAAGCGTCAAATCTGATCTATTCCCTGATGAGATCTACGTTTTTACTCCTGAAGGGCGTATTGTCGAATTGCCGGCAGGGGCAACACCCGTCGATTTTGCCTATGCCGTTCACACCGATATTGGTCACGCCTGTGTCGGGGCCCGTGTTGATCGTCAGCCTTATCCACTGTCTCAAACCCTCAGCAGTGGGCAAACCGTCGAAATTATTACCGCACCAAGTGCCCGCCCTAATGCCGCATGGCTGAACTTTGTCGTCAGCTCTAAAGCACGCGCTAAAATCCGTCAGCTGTTGAAAAATCTAAAACGGGATGATTCAGTCAGTCTGGGACGGCGTCTGCTTAATCATGCCCTCGGCAACGGCCTGAAAGTTGCCGATATTCCGGAAGAAAACATTGCCAGAGAACTGGCAAGAATGAAACTGACTTCACTGGATGATCTGCTGGCAGAAATCGGCTTAGGTAACGCAATGAGTGTCGTTGTTGCTCATAATCTGTTGGGCGAAACAGAAAAAATACCAGACAGTAATAGTGGCAATAATAATAACGGCAACAATAACAGTAATAACAATATTAGTAATAATAGCCGTAAACTGCCCATCAAAGGCGCTGATGGTATTCTGATTACCTTTGCCAAATGTTGCCGTCCTATCCCCGGTGACCCGATTATTTCTCATATCAGCCCGGGCAAAGGTTTGGTTATCCATCACGAATCCTGCCGTAATATTCGTGGCTACCAGAAAGAACCGGAAAAATTCATGCCCGTTGAGTGGGATAAAGATGTCAACAGCGATTTTATTGCCGAGATCAAAGTTGACATGTTTAATCATCAGGGTGCACTGGCAAATCTGACAGCCGCCATTAATGATGCGAACTCCAATATCCAAAGCATGAATACCGAAGAAAAAGATGGCCGCGTTTATTGTGCTTTCATTAGGCTGACTGCCAAAGATCGTATCCAGCTGGCAAATATCATGCGCAAGATACGTGTCATGCCGGATGTACTACGAGTCAGCCGTAACCGAAATTAGAGGTTATGAATCCTAAACGTTATGCACGTATTTGTCAGATGATGGCAATGCGTCAGCCTGACCTGACGATTTGTTTAGAAGAAGTACACAAACCCCATAATGTATCTGCAGTGATTCGTACTGCGGATGCAGTTGGTATTCACCAAATCCACGCCGTCTGGCCTACTCAACAATTACGAACTCAACTCTCTTCCGCCGCAGGCAGTAACAGCTGGGTGCAGGTAAAAACTCATTCATCCGTTGAGCTAGCTATCAATCAGTTTAAAACTGCCGGAATGCAGGTATTAGCGACCAATCTTTCTGATAAATCCGTCGATTTCCGTCAGATTGATTACACTAAACCTACCTGCATCATTATGGGGCAGGAAAAGAAAGGCATTTCCAAACAGGCTATTGCTCTGGCAGATTATGATATTGTCATTCCGATGGCTGGCATGGTTCAGTCGCTGAATGTCTCCGTTGCTTCTGCGCTGATCCTGTATGAAGCACAGCGGCAACGCCAGCTTTCCGGTATGTATCAGCGAGAAGAATGCACGCTGTCTGAGGAAGATCAGCAAAAATTGCTGTTTGAAGGGGGATACCCCGTTTTAGCGGCAGTTTCACACCGTAAAGGGCTGGAACGACCTTTAGTTGATAAGCAAGGGCAAATCATAGCAAGTGAATCCTGGTGGGCAGCAATGCAGGCAACGACAACACCATCAGCAGGGAAATAAATCACACTGACGGAAAACCGGATTGATGGAGAACTGGATTAATGGAGAATAGATATGAAAGGCCGATTACTTGATGCCATCCCGTTAACAACTTTACGTGGTGTTGGAGCCAATCAGGTAGGTAAGCTTGCCAAACTGGGGTTGGTCAATCTACAGGATCTATTACTGCATTTGCCTCTCCGTTATGAGGATCAAACCCGGCTATACCCCATCAATGAAGTATTGCCCGGTATTTATGCGACAGTGACAGGCGAAATTTTACGTACCAATGTCGTTTTTGGGCGGCGGCGTATGATGACCTGCCAAATCAGTGACGGCACTGGCATGTTAACCCTGCGCTTTTTCAATTTCACAGCCGCCATGAAGAACAGCCTGGCAGACGGCAAACATATCATCGCTTATGGTGAGATACGCCGGGGTTCTCAGGGTGCTGAAATTATCCACCCGGAATACAAAATCCAGCAACACGCCGAGCGCATCCATTTACAGGAAACCTTAACCCCTGTCTACCCTACGACAGAGGGAGTACGCCAGACTACGCTGCGTAAATTAATCGAACAGGCTTTAGAACTGCTGGATACCTGCGCCGTTAATGAGTTATTACCGGAGCAGTTCAGCCGGAAGATTATCAGCCTCTCAAATGCCCTGCATACGTTACACCGCCCACCACCTGACATTTCCTTAGCTGATTTGGAAAGTGGCAGACATCCGGCTCAACGCCGCCTGATTCTGGAAGAATTACTCGCTCATCACTTAAGTATGCTGGCAGTCAGAGCGGGAGCGCAACGCTTTCAGGCCCAGCCACTCACCGCGGATAATTCATTAAAGCAGCGGTTACTGGCCCTGCTCCCCTTTTCACCGACTCGAGCACAAGATCGCGTAGTGGCAGAAATCGAGCATGATCTGGAAAAAGAAGTTCCGATGATGAGACTGATTCAGGGGGATGTAGGTTCCGGAAAAACGCTGGTTGCAGCACTGGCGGCTGTCCGTTCCATCGTTCACGGTAAACAGGTTGCATTGATGGCACCCACTGAACTACTTGCTGAGCAACACGCCAACACTTTTCGCCAGTGGCTAGAACCACTCGGTATTCAGGTAGGATGGCTGGCTGGAAAACAAAAGGGCAAGGCTCGGCAGGCACAACAGGAAGCTATTGCCAGCGGGCAGGTAAGTATGGTCGTCGGCACGCATGCTATGTTTCAGGAACAGGTTAAATTTGCCGGATTGGCATTAGTAATTATTGATGAACAGCATCGCTTCGGTGTTCATCAGCGCCTGGCTCTGTGGGAAAAAGGACATGAACAGGGCTTTCATCCGCATCAATTAATCATGACTGCCACACCAATTCCACGGACACTGGCAATGACAGCTTATGCCGATTTGGACACATCCGTTATTGATGAACTTCCTCCGGGGAGGACACCGGTAACAACTGTCGCCATTCCAGATACCCGTAGAAATGAAATTATCCAGCGGGTTAAAAATGCCTGCTTAGATGAAGGGCGTCAGGCTTATTGGGTGTGTACTCTGATTGAAGACTCTGAAGTTTTGGAGGCACAGGCTGCTCAGGTTACCAGTGAAGAGCTTGCTCTGGCATTGCCTGAATTGAAAATCGGTTTAGTTCATGGGCGGATGAAGCCGGCAGAAAAGCAAACCATCATGGAAGCTTTTAAGCGTGGTGAACTACAACTATTGGTTGCGACAACAGTGATTGAGGTTGGTGTTGATGTTCCCAATGCCAGCCTGATGATCATCGATAACCCGGAACGACTGGGGCTCGCTCAGTTACACCAGCTTCGTGGTCGTGTCGGGCGTGGAGCAATAGCCTCGCATTGTGTTCTGCTTTATAAAACACCGCTGACTAATACCGCCAGAATCCGTTTGCAGGTTCTGCGGGACAGTAATGATGGTTTCGTCATTGCCCAAAAAGATTTAGAGATCCGAGGACCGGGTGAACTTCTTGGTACACGCCAAACCGGTAATGTCGAATTCAAAATTGCCGATTTATTACGGGACCAAAGCATGCTCCCTGAAGTCCAGCGTATTGCCCACTATATCCACCAACATTATCCGGAAAACGCGAAGGCACTGATTGAGCGCTGGCTTTCCGACCGTTCTCAGTATAGCCACGCCTGAATAATAGGATTTCACAAAAAAAATGCCGCTGAAATATTCCAGCGGCATATCTAACAAGAACAAAAAGCTAAGTTAAATTAACCTGTGACAGATGGGAATATAGGTAACATCAGGTAAATTTTGATAATTGCTGCGTTAACGATATCAATAAAGAAAGCACCTACCATCGGTACAAGCAAGAATGCTACATGGGATGGGCCGAAACGGTCAGTAATTGCCTGCATATTTGCAATAGCCGTAGGTGTCGCACCCAGCCCGAATCCACAGTGACCGGCTGACAGTACCGCTGCATCATAATTTTTACCCATGACTCTGTAAGTCACGAATATTGCGTACAATGCCATCACTACCGCCTGTACAGCGAGGATCACCAGCATCGGCAGGGCAAGGGAAGCCAGTTGCCACAGTTTGAGACTCATCAATGCCATTGCCAGGAAGAGTGACAAGCTGACGTTACCCAGTACTGATACAGCCCGATCAAATACCCGGTAAAAGCCTAGCAGAGACAGGCCATTACTCAGTATCACACCGGTAAACAGAACGCAGACAAACGTTGGCAAAAAGAGCGTATCTTCCAGCACTTTCTCAAGATAGTTACCGACCAACAAGCAGATAGAGATTAATGCGATGGTTTCCAGCATGACCAATGGCGTGATCAGGCGACCGGTATAAGGTTTTTCAAATGCGGATGGAACTTCAGCATCATCATTCTCCAGACCCGGTGTTTTGTCATTTCTCACCAGCAAGCGAGCAACAGGCCCACCAATCAGGCCTCCGAGAATCAAACCAAATGTCGCACAAGCCATTGCCACTTCAGTCGCATTCTCAAAACCGTAGCGTTCAGTAAATACCTTACCCCATGCTGCCCCCGTGCCGTGCCCTCCCGAAAGGGTCACAGACCCTGCCAATAATCCCATCAATGGGTCAAGGCCGAGCATTTTCGCCAGTGCAATACCGACTGTGTTTTGCACCAACAGCAGGCCTACAACGGCGACAACAAAGATTAAGAGAAGTTTTCCGCCTGCTCTCAGGCTGGCGAGGTTAGCATTCAGGCCAACTGTGGCGAAAAATGCCAACATAAGGGGGTCTTTGAGGGATAGGTCAAAGCTGACTTCCCAGCCCGTAGACTGTTTAACTGCCAGCAGAACAAAAGCAACCAGTAAGCCACCTGCGACTGGCTCTGGAATTGTATACTTTTCAAGAAATGAAATTGACTGTACGAGCTTTCTTCCCAGTAGCAAAACAAGTGTGGCCGCAACGAGCGTGCCATAAATATCCAGATGATACATTTATGTACCCCATCTAATTGTTAAAATTATGTTAATTTAATGCGACGTTATAATCATCCTATAAAAACGCCAAGAGCAGGTAAGGATTGGATTAGAAAAAAAATTCCTAATAAACACAAGATAAAACATTTAAAAATGTGACGAAATAAGGTTATAAGCCATAGGCAAAATTTTACGCAAACGATTGCTTTTATAATTTAGATCAATAAAATGTGTTTTTTTCACTCGAAACTACACTCATGGCCACCTCAACACGCGAAAATCCAGCACTGGAAACTCTCAAAAAAACAGACAGCGAATTAATTTACCGTCTGGAAGATAAACCCCATCTTCCGCACGCTGTATTTGCCGCCTTTCAGCATCTGCTGGCAATGTTCGTTGCCGTTATCACGCCGGCTATGTTGATCTGTCAGGCACTTGGACTTCCGGCAGAAGATACCCAACGCATCATCAGTATGTCCCTGTTTGCCTCCGGTCTGGCATCACTGATTCAAATCCGCTCCTGGGGACCCGTTGGCTCTGGTTTACTTTCTATTCAGGGCACCAGCTTTAATTTTGTCACTCCCCTCATCATGGGTGGCTTATCCCTGAAAAATGGCGGTGCTGATGTACCGACCATGATGGCGGCCCTGTTTGGTACGCTGATGCTTGCAGCAACGACTGAAATATTGCTTTCCCGTGTACTTCATCTGGCTAAAATGCTCATCACCCCTTTGGTTTCCGGCATTGTTGTGATGATTATTGGTCTGTCACTTATTCAGGTCGGGCTGACTTCTATCGGTGGTGGCTATTCTGCTATTCAGCAAGGTACATTCGGAGCCCCTGAAAACCTTTTTCTGGCAGGAATTGTTCTTGCCATCATTGTACTGCTGAACCGCCAGCATAATCCCTATCTGCGGGTTGCTTCTCTGGTTATTGCCATGACAGTAGGTTATCTGGCCGCCTGGTACATGGACATGCTACCCCACACAGCCACAACAGAAGACAAACCAATTATCACTGTGCCCGCCCCGCTGTATTACGGGCTTTCTGTTGACTGGCATTTACTCATCCCACTAATCCTGATTTTTATGGTGACATCACTGGAAACGATTGGGGATATTACAGCCACTTCAGATGTTTCCGAGCAGCCTGTCTGCGGCCCGTTATATATGAAGCGCATTAAGGGCGGTGTACTGGCAAATGGCGTCAATTCGATGATTTCTGCCGTATTTAATACTTTCCCGAATTCCTGTTTTGGTCAGAATAACGGAGTAATCCAATTAACTGGGGTTGCCAGCCGTTATGTTGGTTCCCTTATTGCTTCTATGTTGATCCTGATGGGGTTATTTCCGGCAGTGGCCGGTTTTGTCCAGCATATTCCAGAGCCGGTATTAGGTGGCGCAACGATTGTCATGTTCGGCACGATTGCAGCATCCGGTGTCAGAATTGTTTCCCGGGAGCCGTTAAATCGCCGAGCCATTATGATCATTGCATTGTCACTGGCCATGGGGCTTGGCGTTGCACAACAACCCCTTATTTTACAGTTTGCACCTGAGTGGATAAGAAATCTGTTTTCTTCCGGTATTGCAGCGGGTGGCCTGACTGCAATCCTGCTTAATCTGATTTTTCCTCAGGAAAAATAAACTACCGCGTTTCAATCTAAGATTTTCACCTTGGTTTTCGCCTTGTTGTTATATTATCCCGCTCTAATCGCGGGATTTTTTTTATATTTTGCGTAACCTTTCGCAATATTCTGCCCTAGATGGGGGAATTAAAGGTTTTTCAGCATTGTCTATTGAGTGATGCTCTTTTTTACGGCATAAAAGGGTTTTTTCAGGAAGATTATATTGGGGTGAGATGATGAAGTGGTTAGGGAAAGGCTTTGCTGTTCTGCTGTTATTACTGATTCTGGCAATTATTGCTGTTTATTTTGTTGCCCAGACACACTGGGGAGCAAAGAAAATAAGCAGATGGATTAATAAACAAGGTCATTATCAGGTCAATATTGAAAGTATCAATCACAGCTGGCTCCAGCCTATGACCTTAATGCTCAATAATGTGAGTCTCAGTGATAAGCAGGGCTCTTTCTCACTCAATGCCAATACTGTAGATCTGGATTTTAAATGGCAGGCCCCGACAAAATTAACAAATCTGCGTAAGTTGACCTTACAAGATGGCAAACTGATACTTTCAGGCTCTGAGTTTACCCCAGCCTTGAAAGCCGATGTTTTGCAACTGAATAAAATGGATGTTCAGCTAACAACCCCCAGTTCACAGATTCAGGGCAAAAATATTGTCGGCGGTATTACTCCCTGGTCTCCTGATAAAAATACGCCTTTTGGCTCAGGGCAATACCAGTTCAGTGCCAGTAACATCAATGTAAATGACCTGTCATTTGATAAAGTCGTCATGCAGGGGAGCTATCAGAATAACAATCTGGTTATAAATTCCTTTGGTGCGGAGTTCCTACAGGGTCTGATCTCTGGGAATGGGCAACAATTAGCTGATGGTAGCTGGAGCTTAGATAACATCCTGATCAATGACATACGCTGGCAGTCACCAATGACTCTGGCTGCCCTGACAGAGAAAACCCGCCATCTGCCCGCTATCCACATTAAAGATCTCAATCTTACTAACGCCAAATTACAGGGAAAAGATTGGTCTGCTGATTATCTTAATACCAGTATCAAAGGGCTGGGATTGGTTAACGGGCAATGGCAGGCAGAAGACGGTCTGATTGACTTTAATGCCATGAATATGGCCTTCAACGAAGCTCAGTTCAAAGATATATTAGGCCAGTTCAGTTTTTCCGGTGATATTTTTACCATCGCTAATCTGACTACCCATTATCAGAAGGGTTTATTTAATATTAAAGCGCAGTGGGATCGAAAAAATCATCAGTTAACCCTCAATGACAGCTCTGTAACCGGTCTGATTTACTCCTTACCGCCACAGTGGCGCGACTATATTAAGAATCCGGCACCTGAATGGATTTCAGCACTGAAATTAAATAATGTCAGTATCAACAATACGCTCCTGATTGATACCAACCCTGATTTTCCATTTCAGCTCACCACTTTATCGGGATATGTCGATACTCTGGATATCCTGAAAGATGGTCACTGGGGATTATGGAATGGGAAAGCTTCATTGCAGGCCATGAGTGGCACATTCAATAAAATTGAAGTGGTGCGGCCTTACCTGCAACTACATGCCACAGATGACAAGGTTATTATTGATAAAATGAACACCTTTTCAGGTGACGGCATACTCCAGTTTAACGGCTTCCTTGAACAGCTTACTGCCCAAAAACCCTTTCAGCTCAATGTCAAAGGAATGAGTGTGAATTTGGGAATTTTGCCACAATGGGGCTGGATACCACTTCACCTGCATGGTGAGGGTAATTTCTCACTGGCTATCACCGGGAACCTTGCTGACGATAATCTGAAAAACACGATTAATGGCACACTGACAGCTGAAGATAAGGCATCCAATAAAGAGTCACAATCCATTAAGCAAGGCGTGATTTCTACTGATAACTGCCCAGCCGGGCAATCTGATACAGAACAGTCTGGTGAGGCTGGGCAACCGAATGGTGATCAAAGCAAAACCTGTGCAACCGTCGTATTGTAAAAATTCAGTATGTTTTAGATCAGTACGTTGTAGAAGAGCCACATATTTCGGCAACTCAGATTGTAATAGCTTATGCTGCCACTGCCCGTTCAGCGGGTAAGACAATATAAGTACCGGTGAACACACTTCCGAGTCCCTGTTCACCGCTGACATGAACTTCCAGTTTTACACGTGCTTTATTACCACGGGCAAGGCGGGCTAAATCACCGCTCATATTGTTGAGGTCGGCAACAGCACTAGGACGACCAACAATAGGTTTTTGGTAACGAATATTCGCATCCACCAGAATGATCTCTCCCCCTAACTGACGCTCCTGCAATAGCAGCCAAATCAGCCCCCATGCGGTTAATGTCGATTGAGAAAATAGACTGCCAGCAAAAATAGTATGATGAGGGTTTTGGTTTCCCGCTTCCGGCATAGTGGTAATAAAGCGCTGCCCCGTATATTGAGTAATACGTACACCCATCTTTTCACTCAGGGGGATATGTTTGTACCATGCCTGCTGCAATTGAGCACACCAGTCCGGACGATGCAAAATATCATCAAGACTCATAATGGGTTTAATCATCAAAAAATGATTAATGGGAGATGAGTTAGCGCCGTTGATAAGCCCGCGGTTTTGAAATCCCAGCTTATTAAAGAAATCAACCGCATCCTCACGCGCACTGCAAACTATCCGCTTCACACCTTCCTGCCGGGCAACAGATTCCAGCGCCATTGCAATCAAGGTGCCCAGCCCTTTTTGCTGCTCATTCGGGTCAACAGCCAGAAAACGGATAGCGCCTTCACTGTCCGCATTGATATATAAACGTCCGACAGCGACTGGCCTGCCCTTCTCATCAACCACCATTTGATGGTGAGCCATTGAGTCATAAGCATCTTTTTCTGAGCCGACAGGCTGATGAAGTGGTTTACGCAGCATCTCCCAACGGAATTGGTAATAAGTTTCCAGCTCTTGTTCGGTTTGAGGTACTCTGAGGTGATACATAGAAACAGCCCCTTCTTTGCGTGTTGTCGTGTGTAGTCGGGGAGCATGCATGCTTTTAACATTATATTTCTAATCAGAAAGTCATACTTGTAACCAGAAAGTCACTGGCCCGTCATTTGTCAGACTCACTTTCATGTCCGCAGCAAATTGCCCCATTTCTGTTTTTACACCAGTTGCACGGCACTGTTCAACAAAATAGCGATAAAGTTCATCTGCTTTTTTGGGTTCAGCACCTCCAGAAAAGCTTGGTCTTAAACCTTTTTGGGTGTCCGCAGCCAGAGTGAATTGAGAGATAACCAGTAGACTACCATTGGCTTGCTGGACGTTGAGATTCATTTTCCCATTTTCATCACTGAATACGCGATAACCCATTACCTTTTCACACAGACGCTGCACTTTTTGCTGGTCATCTTCTTTTTCAACCCCCAGAAAAACGAGCAGCCCCTGTTCAATTTCACCTATAGTCTGACTATCAACAACCACTTTTGCCTGTGTTACGCGTTGAATTAATGCAATCATTTTTCTTATGTATGATCCGTATCGGTAGATTAACCTGTAAGGGTGGAGCCTCGCTTGCCAAGATGCCACCCTATTTAGAACTTGTTGAATGTTATACCCTTCGTCTTTCAAGTTGCCTCTTTGTTGGCTACGCTCGCTCACCCCAGTCACATAGTTATCTATGCTCTTGGGGATTCCCTCCCTTGCCGCCGCGATGCAACTCGAAATCCATTGGGCATACATGAAGATCAGAAATTATGTTACGGTGAGGGGTGAAAAGTCATGCGTCTTAAAATAATCCGGGATAGTATCCCTGCCGCTTACATGAATGGCTTTGAGGCCTAATCTTTTGGCTGCTTCAACATTTTCCTGAACATCATCAAAAAAAACAGCCTGCTCAGCAGCTACACCTTCTTTTTCCAGTAAATATTTAAAGATGTCCTGATTAGGTTTACGTATCCCCAGATCCTGAGACAGGTATAAATGATCTGCTGATGTAGTGACTTCAGGGTATTGTTGCGGCCAATACTGAAAATGCAGGCGATTTGTGTTGGATAAAATAACAACCCGATGCCCCTGCTCACGCAGTTTATTCATCAACTCAATAACTTCCTGCCTGACACCAACGAAAATCGCATTCCAGCCTTCAGAAAACTGTTCAAAGCTAAGAGAAACTTCCATTTCATCGCATAGTATTTCGGCAAATTCTGCATCTGTAATTTGGCCACACTCGTGCTTTTCAAATGCTTCGCCCAGAGCAAATTTGGGAGCCAGAACTGCAAGTGGTGTCCCGCTCAGGTTACTCCAAACAGCCAGTACCCTTCTAAAATCAATATCAATAATCACGTTACCCATATCGAAAATATACAGCATACTCCCTCCTGACTGAGGTATCTCGTTTTGTATTTTTATCATAATTTCATCAATAAAAAAGGTGAAGCGACAAAAAATAGACAAATTACGCTGATAATTAACCCACACCAAGAATCAATCTTAGTTGAAAAATAAGAAACTGAGTGAGGCTGCAATACTGGCAGGTTATTGAGAGAAAAGTTAGATTAAGCGGGTCATGAAACTCAGGGTGCCGAAGCACCCTAAGCTGTCAGGAGAAATTAAGCGTCTTTGCTGCGGCTTGCACGGCGACGATCATTCTCAGTCAGATGGCGTTTACGCAGACGAATTGACTCTGGAGTCACTTCTACCAGTTCGTCATCATCAATAAACTCCAGTGCCTGCTCCAGTGTTTTCTTGATATGCGGAGACAGTGTTGTCGCTTCATCAGTACCTGAAGCACGAACGTTGGTCAGCTTTTTACCTGTCAGACAGTTTACTGTCAGGTCATTGGAGCGGGAGTGAATACCGATGATCTGGCCTTCATAAACTTCTGTACCATGGCCAAGGAACAGCTTACCGCGCTCCTGCAAACCATACAGAGCATAAGCAACCGCTTTACCCTGACCGTTGGAGATCAGTACACCATTCTGACGACGACCAATTTCACCCGGACGGATGTCATCATAGTGGCTGAATGTTGCATACAGCAGACCAGTACCGGAAGTCATGGTCATGAATTCAGTACGGAAACCGATCAGACCACGGCTTGGAATAACATAATCCAGACGTACGCGACCTTTGCCATCTGGCAGCATATCACGCATTTCGCCTTTACGTTCACCCAGCGCCTGCATCACATCACCCTGATGCTGCTCTTCGATATCCAGAGTTACCTGCTCAAAAGGTTCCTGCTTACGGCCGTCAATTTCACGGAAAATAACTTTCGGACGAGAAACGCCCAGCTCGAAACCTTCACGACGCATGTTCTCAATCAGAACGGAAAGGTGCAATTCACCACGACCGGAAACACGGAAAGCATCTGGATCTTCAGTTTCTTCAACGCGCAGAGCCACGTTATGAACCAGTTCTTTTCTCAAACGATCAAGGATCTGACGGGATGTTACGTATTTACCTTCACGACCACAGAAAGGTGAAGTGTTAACACAGAAGTACATGCTAACGGTAGGCTCATCAACGGCCAGCGCTGGCAGAGCTTCAACAGCGTTAACTTCACACAGTGTGTCAGAGATGTTCAGATCGCCCAGACCGGTAATCGCGATGATGTCGCCCGCTTCAACCTTATCTGACTCGATACGATCCAGACCCAGGTGGCTGAATACTTTACCAACTTTACCGTTACGAGTTTTACCTTCGCTATCGATAAGCGTGATGTTCTGGTTTGGTTTTACGGTTCCGCGCTTAATACGGCCGATACCGATAACACCCACGTAGTTGTTGTAGTCCAGCTGGGAAATCTGCATCTGGAACGGGCCATCCAGATCAACTTTAGGTGGCTCAACATGATCAACGATTGCCTGATACAGCGGAGTCATATCTTCTGCCATTTCAGTATGCTCGTTGCCTGCGATACCCATCAATGCAGATGCATAAACGATAGGGAAATCCAGCTGCTCATCAGTTGCACCCAGGTTTACGAACAGGTCAAATACCTGATCAACAACCCAGTCAGGACGCGCGCCCGGACGGTCAACTTTGTTGATAACAACGATTGGCTTCAAACCATGAGCGAAGGCTTTCTGGGTTACGAAGCGAGTCTGTGGCATAGGGCCATCCATCGCATCCACCAGCAGTAAAACACTGTCGACCATTGACATTACACGCTCTACTTCGCCACCGAAGTCGGCGTGGCCCGGGGTATCCACGATATTGATACGGTAGTCATTCCATTTGATGGCAGTATTTTTTGCAAGGATGGTGATACCACGTTCTTTTTCCAGATCATTGGAATCCATCACACGCTCAGCTGTTGCAGCACGTTCACCAAATGTACCGGATTGCTGTAAGAGTTTATCAACCAGCGTTGTTTTGCCATGGTCAACGTGAGCGATAATGGCAATGTTTCTTAAATTATTAATTGACAAGTATTTTTACCGTTTTAGCTATTTGAAGAAATATTAAATGGGTACAGCATGCAGGGTGCGATGCTACCCTCATTCAACACAAATATGGTGCTATTTTACACGTTATAACTACAGAGTGAAATAAATGTGAGACGCATCACTTTTGAAGTTTATCTGTTTTTTTGCATATAAACACGACATATCCTGAAATAGCATTAATAACCATCATGATAACAACCGTGATAACAATCACAATTATAGTAATTCCTCTGTATTTTATAGCGGCCCCGGCAATTCACCATAACAGTGCAGAGCGTTATTCCAATGCACCAATTAAGTGCATAAAACCTCGAAAATTCCTCGGTATTTCTATTAATTCCCTACAATTTTTCCCTGTTTATGCACGGATACATCAGGATTAAAGCTTTTTTAAAAATTGGCACGCTTTTCGCATTAGTTTTCACATTAAAGTTTAGCATTGAAAATTGCCACGAATTGTCTGTATACAAAGACAGCATCAGCTGCTTAAGATAAAGGCGGCGTTTCTGACAACGCATCCGGCTGACGTAAACCAGGAGAACTTAGTATGTCCGTTGAACATGTTTTATCCATGATTGAAGAACATCAGGTGAAGTTTATTGACTTACGTTTTACTGACACTAAAGGTAAAGAACAGCACATCACTATTCCTGCCCACCAGATTGATGAAGACTTCTTCGAAGATGGTAAAATGTTTGACGGTTCATCTATCAAGGGCTGGAAAGGTATCAATGAATCTGACATGGTGTTAATGCCCGACCCTTCTACAGCCATGCTTGACCCTTTCTTTGATGATGCCACACTGATTATTCGTTGCGATATTCTGGAACCCGGCACCATGCAGGGTTATGGCCGTGATCCACGCTCCATTGCAAAACGTGCAGAAGATTTCCTGCGTTCCAGTGATATTGCTGACACTGTTCTGTTCGGGCCAGAGCCAGAATTCTTCCTGTTCGATGATGTTCGTTTCGGCAGTTCTATTTCAGGCTCTTATTACCATATTGATGATACCGAAGCGGCATGGAACAGCGGAACGCGCTACGAAGGTGGTAACAAAGGCCATCGTCCCGGAATCAAAGGCGGCTATTTCCCGGTTCCCCCGGTAGACTCTTCTCAGGATCTGCGCTCAGCAATGTGTCTGACGATGGAAGAAATGGGTCTGGTTGTGGAAGCACATCACCATGAAGTTGCAACCGCAGGCCAGAACGAAGTCGCAACCCGCTTCAATACTATGACCAAAAAAGCGGATGAAACCCAGATTTACAAATATGTTGTACATAATGTCGCCCATGCTTTCGGTAAAACCGCCACATTTATGCCGAAACCATTAGTTGGGGATAACGGCTCAGGCATGCACTGTCATATGTCACTGTCCAAAGGCGGTGTTAACCTGTTCGCAGGAGACAAATACGGTGGTTTGTCCGAAATGGCACTTTATTATATCGGCGGTATTATCAAACATGCCCGTGCCCTGAATGCCTTTACCAATCCAACAACCAACTCATACAAACGTCTGGTGCCCGGTTTTGAAGCTCCAGTAATGCTGGCCTATTCTGCCCGTAACCGCTCAGCTTCTATCCGTATTCCGGTTGTTGCCAGCAGTAAAGCCCGTCGGATTGAAGTCCGCTTCCCTGATCCGGCTGCAAACCCTTATCTGGCGTTCTCAGCCCTGCTGATGGCGGGTCTTGATGGGATCATCAATAAAATACATCCGGGTGATTCAATGGATAAAAACCTGTATGACCTGCCAGCCGAAGAAGCACAGGAAATCCCAACTGTGGCCTCTTCTTTGGAAGAAGCACTGGCAGCTCTGGATGCAGACCGTGAATTCCTGACACGCGGCGGTGTTTTCACTGATGATGCAATTGATGCTTATATCGGTGTACTGCATAGCGAAATTGAACGCGTACGCATGACACCACACCCTCTGGAGTTTGAACTGTATTACAGCGTGTAATGCTTAAAAGCGTCACCGCCGTTCTTGATTAGTTTTGTTGCCGTGAAACTTTTGGCCCATTTTCGGATGGGTCCTTTTCCTTCTGACCTTTCCCTCCGATATCTCAGATATAAAGAGGGGTACTCAATTTATGATTAAATAAGATACAATGCACCAAAAAAGTGCAAAGGTTGAATGGCAATGGCTGATTTTCCCAAAGCAGAACAAATTCTTGATTCATTGATAAATAGTGTATTAGTGCTGGATAACGATTTGATTATCCACTATGCCAATCATTCCGCTATGCAACTTCTGGCACAAAGTACACGTAAATTATTCGGCACTCCGCTTCCGGTTTTATTCAGCTATATCTCGCTGGATACGGAATTTATGCGATCCAGCCTGATACGCGGGCATGGTTTTACAGATAACGAAGTGATATTGGTGATCAATAATCACTCGCATGTTATGTCGCTCAGTGCCCAGCCAATTTCCGAACAGTTTATTCTGCTGGAACTCGCTTCTATGGATAGTCAGCGACGTTTAAGCCAAGAGCAGGTACAACAGGCACAACAGATAGCTGCACGGGAATTGGTTCGGGGGCTGGCACATGAAATTAAAAATCCGCTGGGGGGTTTACGGGGAGCCGCTCAATTACTGGCAAAGACATTGCCGGATCCCTCTTTGCGGGAATATACACAAGTCATTATTGAACAGGCTGACAGACTTCGTACCCTTGTCGATCGGTTATTGGGGCCTCAACATCCGGGGGCTCAGATTAGCCAGAGTATCCACCATGTTGTCGAGCGGGTGTATCAATTGGTATCACTGGAAATGCCCAGTAATATTACTCTGGTCAAAGATTACGATCCCAGCCTGCCGGAGCTGTCTCATTACCCTGATCAAATTGAGCAGGTTTTATTAAACATCACCCGCAATGCGCTACAGGCATTAGGTAATCAAAAAGGCACTATTACTTTACGTACCCGGACAGCCTTCCAGATTACCTTGCACGGTGAACGTTACCGCTTGGCAGCCCGGATTGATATTGAAGATAATGGGCCGGGCATACCTCCGAATATTCAGGATATGCTATTTTATCCAATGGTGAGCGGGCATGAAGGCGGAACCGGGCTTGGGTTATCTATTGTCCGCAATCTGATTGATCAGCACACAGGAAAAATCGAATTTACTAGCTGGCCGGGGCATACGGAATTTTCCATTTACCTGCCTATCAAGAAATAGGGGATATCATGCAACGAGGAAAAATCTGGATCGTTGATGACGACAGTTCTATCCGCTGGGTACTTGAACGGGCGCTGAGCGGCGCAGGTATGGATTGTGTCAGTTTTGAAAATGCAGATTCCGTATTGGCTGCATTATCACAGAACAGCCCTGAAGTACTGCTGTCAGACATCCGTATGCCGGGTCTTGATGGGTTAAGTTTGCTCAATCAAATCAGGCAGAATCACCCCCAGCTTCCGGTCATCATTATGACCGCCCATTCTGATTTAGATGCAGCCGTCAGCGCCTATCAGCACGGAGCATTCGATTATCTGCCAAAACCATTTGATATTGATGAAACGGTCGCACTGGTTGAACGGGCATTAAGCCATTCACGTGAACAACAACAAACTTCCCGCAGCCCGAAAATACCCTCATCGGTTTCTGAAATAATCGGAGAAGCTCCTGCCATGCAGGAGGTATACCGGATTATTGGGCGCCTTTCCCGCTCTTCCATCAGCGTGTTAATCAATGGTGAATCAGGAACAGGAAAAGAGCTGGTAGCTCATGCCCTGCATCGCCATAGCCCAAGAGCCTCCGCGCCTTTTATTGCCCTGAATATGGCGGCGATCCCAAAAGATTTAATTGAATCAGAGTTATTCGGCCATGAAAAAGGGGCTTTCACCGGAGCTAATCAGGTTCGTCAAGGGCGCTTCGAACAGGCCAATGGTGGTTCACTGTTTCTGGACGAAATCGGCGATATGCCACTGGATATCCAGACGCGCCTGTTACGGGTTCTGGCAGAAGGGCAGTTTTATCGGGTTGGCGGCTATGCACCGGTAAAAGTTGATGTCCGTATTATTGCCGCCACTCACCAGAACCTTGAACAACGGGTCGAAGAAGGTAAGTTCAGAGAAGATCTTTATCATCGCCTGAATGTCATTCGCTTGCAGCTCCCCCCATTACGGGATCGTGTGGAAGATATTCCCCGCATCGCCCAACATTTCCTCCAACAGACCGCCAAAGAGCTGGGAATTGAGGCTAAAGTACTGCATCCCGATACTGAAAAAGCCCTGATGAACCTATCATGGTCCGGGAATGTCCGTCAGCTGGAAAATGTCTGCCGCTGGCTGACGGTGATGGCGGTCAGTAAAGAAATTCTGGTACAGGATCTACCAACTGATTTAATTGAAAGTCAGCCCGTTGAGCCAACAGATAATGTTCCTGTTTCCGGTTTTTCATCATCAGAAGAGTGGTCACAACAATTAGCAACATGGGCAGAAAATGCCTTACAAGCCGGCAAGGCGGATCTTCTTTCTGACGCGTTACCATTATTGGAGCGTACCTTACTTAACTGCGCATTAACGCATACTAATGGACATAAGCAAGAAGCAGCCCGTTTACTTGGCTGGGGAAGAAATACCATCACGCGGAAATTGAAGGAATTGGGACTGGAGTGATTATGTACTGAAGTAAGGAATGATAGATTTTTCTTTGTATCTTAAAATAAGAGCTATTTAAATTGTGATATCTTTTCTATAAAAGAATAATAAATTTATATCTATTTTAAATGTCTATTTCTTAACTTAGATTGTTTTCCTTGAT
>NZ_CAWQJR010000176.1:0-32205 GCF_963894935.1 Xenorhabdus sp. PB61.4 | reverse complement strand
TAACAGCAATAATGATATTACAGCTTTAATTTTGAGTGTTTTTTATCGATCAAAATATTGACTATATAAATATACAGTGTAATTATTTAGTAACATTTTAAAAACGCATATCCATGATATTTAAAATTATGGAATATCTTTATAAGAAAATATTGAGAAACCAACATGACAAGAATAAGCCTGGATGAAAAAATTCAAATTTTTAGCCAATTACACGAAGAAGGAAAACTCATATTAGCCAATTCATGGGACGTTATGAGTACCCGCTTAGCAGAGCAATCGGGAGCCAAAGCCATTGCAACAACCAGTGCCGGAATATCCTGGAGCTTAGGCTATCCAGATAATCAACTGGCTGACCGAAAAATCGTAATGAAGGCACTGGGTTTAATTACGTCCAGCACTAACCTACCTGTAACGGCGGATATTGAAGATGGTTTATTAGCGCCTGATGAAAGTATGGATGATCTTGTTGAAGATTTATATTTTGTCGGATGTGTTGGAATTAATATTGAAGATTCTAACAATGGCAAATCAAGGTCAATAAATGATGGTGCTGAGCGTATTGCTTCTGTACGTACCGCAGCAAATAAAATACATTACAGTTTATTTATCAATGCACGTATAGACTCATGGATTCGTGGAGAAGATACCAATCCCGAGCATTTAATTTCCCGTGCTAATACTTATCTTGCCGCCGGTGCCGATGGTATTTTTATCCCCGGATTAACCGATCTATCAGTCTGCCGGGCTATCAGCTCACGCATAAATGGCCCATTAAATATTATGGCTCAAGCCGGAGGACCGAGTGTAAAAGAGTTTTTTGCTGCCGGAGCAAGAAGGGTTTCTGGCGGATCATTCTTTGCCGAACAAGCCTATGGATCTACATTGACGAGTATGGAGCATTTTTTACGGGATGGTTTGTTGCAGAATAGTGAGCAGTCAAAGTTAAGCTATGCCTCGTTAAATGCCCTACTTAATTCAAGATAATAGCAATCAGATAATGAACTAAAAGGAATGCTCTACTGAGTAGTGCTTTATTACAAAATAAGACAGTTCAAATTTATTGTCTGCTGAGGATGTAATGTTTAAACGTATAGTTGCTACTATTTTCCTGTTTCTATGCTTTTCTGTGAAAATCAGCGCATCAGAAAATATAGGTTTCCGGGAAATATTTTTAGATAAGAACACTGAACGTCCATTACATTTTGTGATGTGGTACCCTTCCAATGATATTGGACATACTGTAATTGTTGGTGAACATCCCGCTTATTATGGTATTTCAGTAATAAAAAATGCTATTCCTGATATAGAAAAACATCCTCTTGTCGTTCTGTCGCACGGATATGGGGGAAATTGGCGAAATCTTAATTGGCTTGCAGGAGAATTAGCCAAAAAGGGTTTTATCGTGGCTGCTCCAAATCATCCAGGCACAACAACAGAAGATAGAAATCCCCTATCAGCTGCACAATTATGGGAAAGACCGAGGGATCTCAGCCGTGTTATTGACTTTATCCTAGAGCAGTCTGATTTAGCCGAGTTAATTGATAAAGAACGAATAGCCGCAATTGGTCATTCATTAGGTGGCTGGTCTGTTGTTGAACTCACAGGCGCTAGATTCAACTCAGATTTATTAGTTACTGACTGCAAAACTAATCAAATTCTTGCTTCTTGCAACATATTATCTGAATTAGGAATAGGTAAAAATGAAATCACCAAAGCAAAATTAGATGGTGATTTGGGTGACCAGAGAGTTAAAGCCATTATCTCCCTTGATCTGGCGTTAACCAGAGGCTTTTCACCTCAAAGTTTGAGCATGGTACATATACCAACACTCGTGGTAGCCGCTGGTGTTGATGTGGGAGATATGCCTGCTGAACTGGAATCTGAGTATCTGGCTAAAAACCTTCCAAAAGAGAAATCAAAATACATCGTTATTGACGATGCAATGCATTTTAGCTTTAGGCCAAATTGTAAACCCAATGCAATCGCTCTTATTGAAAAAAATAACCCAAAGGGTGGAGTTATTTGTAAAGATGGTGGAGATAGAAGCCGGAAAGAAATTCATAATGAGATCCTGAACCATATCCTTATCTTTTTCCAACAAGTATTCCCCAAATAAAAACTCACCTATTTCAAAGTAACAATCTGTTAATTAAATAAAAAACTGTCTTTAAAACAGGCAGTTTTTCTTTTTTCAATTAAAAATAAATTTCTCTTAAAGTTCGCCATTATTCACAAAGATAATCTATCCTCAAATAGTTATCCTTATACAAAAAAGATAATTTTCCATAGTTAATAACTTCGTCAAAATGTGGCTCTTAAACATCAGATAGAGACGTCTGGTATGGATCATATATTAAATAACCAATCACAGAATAATTTTTGCATCAACTGTGGTGCCTGCTGTGCATTTTTCAGGGTCTCATTTTATTGGGCGGAAGCTGAGGACGGAGGAGGTACAGTCCCGGTTGCTGCCACTGAGAAACTGAACAATTTTATGTGCTGCATGAAAGGTACAAACGAGCCTCATCCCCGTTGTATAAACTTACAGGGCGAAGTTGGTCACTCCGTTTCCTGTACTATTTATGACAAACGCCCTTCCCCTTGCCGAGAATTTTCACAGGCATGGGAAACTGACAATTACAATGAAGCCTGTGATCGTGCCAGAGCCGCTTATGGCCTTCCTCCACTACCAAAACCGCAAACCTGAACTAGCACATTCGTCGTACTTTTATCATTGCGATGCAATTTGAAATTTATTCGATATATCTTATTGTTATCAGACCATATTCGTTATTTTCATCACAGACACTTTACTTTTGTATACTTATAGTTAACAACAGTAAAAATCCATTACCGCAAAATGTGTTATCCCTGTTCATTTTATGAACTTTCTTTCATGATATTATCAGGATGAAAAATAATGTCTGTTTATGTTCCTACTGAGTATATCCCCCAGACCTGTGAATCTTTACCACATTATCTTGCGAAGAATTTACCCGCCACTATCTCACTCGGAGGATTGCCTGAAACCTGGCAGATACAGGAAGTAGGTGATGGAAACCTGAATTTAGTTTTTATTGTTGCCGGAACAGAAAAAACTATTGTGGTCAAACAATCCTTACCTTACGTTCGGGCTGCTGGTGAATCATGGCAGCTTTCCCTTGTCCGAACCTATTTCGAATACCATGCCCTATTAGAAGAAAAAAAATTTGCTCATCAGTATGTACCCGATGTCTATTTCTATGATGAAGAAATGTCTTTGTTTGCGATGGAATATTTAGATAAACACATTATCTTACGCAATAGACTGATTTATGGTGAAAAATTTCCTCATTTAGCTAAAGACATTGGCATTTTTCTTGCTGATACACTATTCCATACCTCTGATATAGGGATGGACAGCAAAGAGAAAAAAGAACTGGTAAGCCGTTTTGCCAATAACCATGAGCTTTGTAAGATCACTGAAGATCTGATTTTTACAGAGCCATATTTTAATGCTGAAAGAAACAACTGGACTTCCCCTCAACTTGATAAGGATATTCATGCCATCTGGCAGGATCAATTCATGATCCAAACTGCAATGCAGTATAAATACAAATTCATGACTGAAACGCAGGCACTTTTGCATGGTGATCTTCACTCAGGCTCCATTATGGTCACACCTGATTCCACAAAAGTAATTGATCCAGAATTTAGCTTTATGGGTCCAATGGCATTTGATATAGGCAATTATATCGGCAATCTGTTTATGGCTTATTTTGCTCAGCCTGCTTTGCGGGAGAATATAGAGCTATGTGCTGATTATCAATCATGGCTCTTCATGCAGCTTGAAACAACGTGGGAAATATTTGAACGTCGTTTTCGTCAATTATGGAATGAAAAAACAATCGGAGAAGCCTATCCTGTCACCATCTACCAACAGGGAACTTTCAATTCATCGTTCCTTAAAACTGCCCAGGATGATTTTTTCTCCAATTTATTCGAAGAAACTCTGGTCTATGCCGGGCTTGAAATTAACCGCCGCATTATTGGATTCGCCGGTGTTGCTGATTTCAAACAGATTGATGACCCGACATTACGAGCCAGTTGTGAAAAACAAGCACTAAAACTGGCACGTGAGTTAATTGTCAACAAGCATAAGTACCAAAATTTTTCACAAATTAAACATCATATGACATAAGGTTAAGAAACCGAGATGAAGATTAATGGAACCCATTATCGCTCTGTTTGGCTTGCTGACGATGGGTATACTGTCGAAATTTTTGACCAGACCAAACTCCCTTTTGAATTAAAAACTATTCAGTTGAATACCTTTCAGGATGCTGCAACAGCTATCAAAGATATGTGGGTAAGAGGTGCACCTTTAATTGGTGCAGTTGCTGCGTATGGTATGGCACTGGCGATGCGTCAAAGTAGCAGCAATGAAAATCTACAAATAGCTTACGATACTTTAGTTAAAACCCGGCCAACCGCCATTAATTTAAAATGGGCGCTGAATCGTGCATATCAGGCACTAGAAAACACGCCTCCGGTTCAGCGTGTAGAAACTGCTTATCGTACTGCTAATGAAATTGCAGATGAAGATGTCGAGCTGTGTCATAAGATTGGTGAAAATGGTTTAAAAATCATACAGGAAATCGCAGCCCGAAAATCAGCCGGTGAAGTAGTGAATATATTAACTCACTGCAACGCTGGGTGGCTGGCAACTGTGGATTGGGGAACCGCATTATCACCTATTTACATGGCACACGATGCGGGTATCAGGGTTCATGTCTGGGTTGATGAAACTCGCCCTCGTAATCAGGGTGGATTAACTGCTTTTGAGTTAGGTTCGCATGGTGTACCACACACTTTAATTGCCGATAATGCGGGCGGGCATTTAATGCAGCATGGCAAAGTGGATCTGTGTATCGTAGGTACAGACCGGACAACCGCAAGAGGTGATGTGTGTAATAAAATTGGCACTTACCTTAAGGCACTGGCTGCAAAAGCAAATCAGGTACCATTTTATGTTGCGTTACCATCACCGACACTGGATTTTACCGTTTGGGATGGCGTAACAGAGATCCCCATTGAACAACGTTCAGGCGATGAACAGTCACATGTCTACGGGATTACGGCTGAAGGAAAATACAGTTGGGTCAATACAGCACCTCAGGGAACGCTTTGCGGAAATTATGCGTTTGATGTTACCCCGGCAGAATTAATTACCGGCTTGATTACAGAACGTGGAATTTGTAATGCTAGCGCAGAAGGCTTACGCATGCTCTTTCCTGATTTATATCCATATAATTTATAATGATTATTTTTTATGACCATCAGTAGAAAACATATTGCTCAGGCAATTATCGACACTTGCCTTAAGATGAATGCTCTGGGTTTAAATCAAGGCACATCTGGTAACATCAGTGCCCGTTATCAAGATGGATTTCTTATCACCCCCAGCGGGGTCCCATATGAAAAGTTAACTCCGGAACAAATTGTCTACATTAATTATTCGGGAGAAGCAGAACCAGATAAAATCCCCTCAAGCGAATGGCACTTCCATCTTTCTTGCTATGAAGCCCGCCCTGAATTAAATGCTGTTGTACATAATCATGCAGTCAATGCAACTGCCGTTTCAATTCTCAATCATGGTATCCCGGCTATTCATTATATGGTGGCAGTGACAGGAACAGATCATGTGCCCTGTATTCCCTACTCAACATTCGGGACACAAGAGCTGGCAGAAAGTGTCAAAACAGGGATTAAACATAGCAAGGCACTGTTAATGCAGCATCACGGTATGATTGCGATGGAAGCCAGTCTGGAAAAAGCATTATGGCTGGCCAATGAAATCGAAATATTGGCACAACTCTATTTGAAAATACTAGCCGTAATAGGAAATTCTGTAGAACGCATTCCTGTTCTTTCATCCGAAGAGATGCAGAGAGTATTAGTAAAGTTTAAAAGTTACGGATTGAAAGCGTAATAAAAGATTAAAAAACAGCATGCTTTGATTTCACTTAAAGATATGCTGTTTTACTTGCATAACGAATTTAGTGATAAGACTGGGAAATTTTGGAATGAAATTTGATTATAAACGGTGTTGGCTTTGATATTTTCTGATGGGTTCTTAGGGGATTTATATGAAGTGGTGGGCGATACCAGATTCGAACTGATGACCCCCTCCTTGTAAGGGAGATGCTCTACCAACTGAGCTAATCGCCCACTTCATGGCTACCTAAATGGTGGGTCGTGCAGGATTCGAACCTGCGACCAATTGATTAAAAGTCAACTGCTCTACCGACTGAGCTAACGACCCGATTAGGTAATTCTGATTTTTATATCTAAATGGTGGGTCGTGCAGGATTCGAACCTGCGACCAATTGATTAAAAGTCAACTGCTCTACCGACTGAGCTAACGACCCAATTAGATAATTTTGATTTTGATATTTAGATGGTGGGTCGTGCAGGATTCGAACCTGCGACCAATTGATTAAAAGTCAACTGCTCTACCGACTGAGCTAACGACCCATCTAAAATATCAGTGTGATACTGCGGAACAATCTAATGAAGTGGTGGGCGATACCAGATTCGAACTGATGACCCCCTCCTTGTAAGGGAGATGCTCTACCAACTGAGCTAATCGCCCACTTCATGCTGACTATTACTGCATGATGACTATTACTGAATAATTATCTGTAACAACATCGATATATCACTGATTTATGATTGGTGGGCGATACCAGATTCGAACTGATGACCCCCTCCTTGTAAGGGAGATGCTCTACCAACTGAGCTAATCGCCCAATCATAAAATCATTTTTTATCACTACGGCCTTACCGCTTTCAGCTTATCACTGAGATTGGTGGGCGATACCAGATTCGAACTGATGACCCCCTCCTTGTAAGGGAGATGCTCTACCAACTGAGCTAATCGCCCCGTCGTGATGGAGTCGCATTATAGGGATAGTTCGAGGTGAGTCAACGGTTTTTATTGCTAAAATTTCCGTTCGTCGCAAAATTACACAGAATGAAACAATTATAGTCACATAAGGTTATCATTTAGGCAATGCATTTGGGTTTTTCTCAATAACCTACCATCAACGCCATTGAGGAATTGAAGTCCAGTGATAAAATGCTCCCCACTATTGTTATTTTAATTGTTACTTCAATCATCCAAAACGTTCTCTGAGAAGTAGAACGTCATTAAGGCAACTCCCAATGAGTAAAATAAAAACCCGTTTTGCGCCAAGTCCTACTGGCTACCTTCACGTTGGTGGCGCACGCACCGCCCTTTATTCCTGGCTATACAGTCGCCATAACAAAGGTGAATTCGTTCTGCGCATTGAAGATACTGACCTGGAGCGTTCAACTCAGGAAGCCATTGATGCGATTATGGACGGAATGAACTGGTTAAACCTGAATTGGGATGAAGGCCCTTATTATCAGACTAAACGTTTTGACCGCTACAATCAGGTTATTGATGAAATGCTGGTCAATGGTACAGCTTATCGTTGCTACTGCTCCAAAGAGCATCTGGAGCAATTGCGTGAAACTCAGATGGCAAATGGTGAAAAACCCCGTTATGACGGCCGTTGCCGTGATAGTGAGTGCCAGCACAGCCATGATGAACCTCATGTTGTGCGTTTCCGCAATCCACAGGAAGGTTCTGTTATTTTTAATGACAGCATCCGTGGCCCGATTGAATTCAGTAATCAGGAACTGGACGATTTGATCATCCGCCGTACTGATGGTTCACCAACTTATAACTTCTGTGTTGTTATTGATGACTGGGATATGGAAATCACTCACGTTATTCGCGGTGAAGACCATATCAACAACACACCACGTCAGATTAATATTCTGAAAGCGCTCAACGCGCCAGTACCAGAATATGCACATGTTTCTATGATCCTCGGTGACGACGGTAAAAAACTGTCCAAACGCCATGGCGCGGTCAGCGTAATGCAATATCGCGATGATGGTTACTTGCCAGAAGCATTACTGAACTATCTGGTACGTTTGGGCTGGTCACACGGTGATCAGGAAATTTTTACAGTTGAAGAAATGACTGAACTGTTCAGCCTTGATGCTATCAGCAAATCAGCCAGTGCTTTCAATACTGAAAAATTGCTTTGGCTGAACCATCATTACATCAATACCCTGCCAGCAGAAGAAGTTGCCGTTCATTTAGCATGGCATATTGAACAGCAAGGTATCGATACCCGCACAGGTCCAGAGCTAGTGGATCTGATCAAACTGCTAGGTGAACGTTGCAAGACATTAAAAGAAATGGCTAGCGCTGGTCGTTACTTCTATGAAGAGTTTGCAGAGTTCGATGCTGATGCCGCGAAAAAACATCTGCGTCCGGTTGCGCGTCAACCATTAGAAGTTGTGCGCACTAAACTGGCAGCCATTACCGAATGGACACCTGAGAATATTCATCACGCTATTCAGACAACGGCTGACGAACTGGAAGTTGGAATGGGTAAAGTAGGCATGCCACTGCGCGTTGCAGTTACTGGCGCAGGCCAATCACCAAGTGTTGATGTAACCATTCACGCCATCAATCAAGCTCGTTCATTGGCTCGTATTGATAAAGCACTGGCTTATATCGCACAGCGTGAAGCGCAATAATCAATACGCTAAATTAACTGTAACAATTTTATATAGTTAATGGATTTCGAGTTACATCACAGCGGCAAGTAGACGCATCCCCAGAAGCATAGATAACTATGTGACTGGGGTGCATGAGCGCAGCCAACAAAGTGGCAACTTGAAATACAACAGGTATATTGATGGCTTTTTCAGCGCTTATACATAGAATACTAATGAATTCGTTGACAGAATTCTCTGGGTTTCATATGATGCGCTCCGTTCCACAGGATTTTGATTTGGGGCTATAGCTCAGCTGGGAGAGCGCTTGCATGGCATGCAAGAGGTCAGCGGTTCGATCCCGCTTAGCTCCACCAAAATATCCTGATTCGGAACGCCACATTTGTGGGGCTATAGCTCAGCTGGGAGAGCGCTTGCATGGCATGCAAGAGGTCAGCGGTTCGATCCCGCTTAGCTCCACCAAAATTCTGAATCCCTGAAGACGCTAGTTTTCAGGGATTTTTTCTTATGGTCGTGTATAGAAAAATCGCCCTACTTTTCTTTTGATACTCAGGTGTTTTAAAAACATTAAATCAGTGTGATGCTTTTTATTTTTAAACTGAATTTACCATCTTCATAATTTGAGTCTACATCGACTTTGTTATAGAGACCGTTGTCGCAATGATTTCCATTTCCTGTGTTACCTCCATTATTGGGATTAGTCCCAGCTCCTGAATCATCTTCAAAGATAACGTTTAATTTCTTGGAATAAGAATAATTTCCAGCGAAATCTAAGATTATATAATAAAAATCCATTTTCTTATTAAATGGTATTTTTTCATATGATAAATGAAAACTATATCCCCCAATATTTTGGACATCATCCACATAATGTACAGGTTTAAATTGGATTATTTTATTATTTTCATCCTTCATCAAGAATATAATAGCATCATCAATTCTGGGATTTTTATATTCTGGAACACCTACTTTAAATTCTTTAACTCCAGATTTTTTTCTAACAATTCCCCCTGGTAAAATTCCAAGTATCAATGGATTCTGGAGATGGAAAGTTGAAGATTCATAACTCCCAACAATATACGCGGATTCAGCATATGTTGGATTAATTACCCCCAAAATTTCAGTAGTAAAATCAATTGTACCACTAAACCCTTGTTTAGAATAAATACGAAATCTTATACTTCCACTTTCATCACTATTAATCGCAATAAAATCAGGAAGAGATTTTCGCTTTTGAATTTCAATAAGTTCCGGTGTGTGACTATTAATTGGGTCTGTTGTTATATTAGCAAGATGTAATGATTTCTGTCGAGATACAGATGATATTATCACTTGAGTATTTATTAATGGATTATTATTTTCATCAGTTACTACACCGGAATAAACATTATATTTACTATTTGGATCATCAATAGGACTAGGTGCATCTAATGTATCGAGAACTTCTATTTCTGTATTTAATGAAATCACACTATTCTTCTTCATTCTTTTTGTCATATAACCAACGTTCAAAGGTGCAATTCCCTCTACATCAACATTCTTATCCGAATAAGCATGAACCGTATAGCTAATTGAAGTATTTGATGACAATTTATCATCAATCTCCAATGTAAATATAGCTTTCCCAGAGGCATCATCAATGAGCTTCCAGTCTTCTTCCTTTTTTACCACTATATTATTATTTGGAACATCTATTGTGATACTCTTAATAGACTTAACCTGTGGTGATTTCACTGTTACGACTAGATATATATGTTGACCAACAATAACATCAGCACCATCAGGTATAGATACAGTAATAGGTGACAACTCTTCTTTTTTCTCAGAAAAAACCATATTATTATCAATATTCATATTACCACCTTAAAATAATTTAGTATAAACCTGATAAAATCAAAAATCCCATATCATCTTCAATGTAAAGAAAAACCATAAAACATATTAAAAAAACATAAATTATTTTGATAATGAAAAATAGTTATCACCTGAAAATACAATCACAAAAGTTAAAATACTACTCTTACAACAAAAATCTGTCCGTCATTAATATAGAATAAAAGAATTAATCAACTATATATCAAATAGTTAATAGAATCCCCAAAGTAGCCATACTCTTAAAACATAATAAAAGTGATATTTCACGAACAAAGTGTTAACAATATGTTGCATTAATTTTTATTTGATGATTATAATCAGCATTAGTTTTAATTAAGCTAAAAAATTTCAGTCCTAATAACATTTCTATTATTTATCACAGCCACTCAGTAATAAACTTTCAAAAAAATAAAATCCGTAGCCACTTATACAATCATTCTATTATGTTGCAATTAATACAGGGTAATTAAAAAAATAATATTTTTACAGGGAAAACTATGCAAAAAACTGTCTTATTGAACGATATAAAGTATCTTTTTTTACTATCAACCCCAATCATAGTAACGCAGCTTACCAGAATAGCAATGAGTGCCGTGGATGTTGTCGTATCAGGCCACTACTCGACAAATGCGCTCGCTGCCGTATCGCTGGGGAGTAGTATTTGGTTTCCCATCTTTGTATTGGGTTTTGGCGTTATCCTGATGCTATCAGCTGATGTTGCAAAACTTCGGGCAAATAATGATATCGAAGGAATTAAAGAGTGTGTTAATAATTACATATCTGCTGCATTGATTTTATCGATTCCTATCGTTGCCTTCTTGTTATTAGCGGTTCAGCTTTTATCGCTTATTGGTATTGATGAAGATGTTGTACACATCACAAAAGATTATATTACAGCTATGGCATTTGGTGTGCCGGGAGTGATGATATTCAATGTCTTTCGTTCTTTGTTGCAAGCATTTGAAAACACCAAAGTTGCAATGTATATCTCTATTTTTGCTCTTATAGTCAATATTCCTTTAAACTACATTTTCGTTTTTGGTAAATTTGGCGTACCAGAAATGGGCGGAGTAGGAGCTGGGATCACAACTGCAATTATCAACACTCTCAGTGCTATTTTGCTGATTATCTATTTTTTACGAAAAAAAGAATATGAAAAATACAGATTTAAATTATCTCTAAAACTCAACTCAGGATTAAAAAGATTGTTTTTGATCGGTATCCCAAGTGGATTAGCACTCTTTGTTGAAGTGATATTTATTGATGCCATTTCACTTGGCATTGCAACTTTAGGCACCGTATATATTGCAGCTAATAATATTATAATTATAATATCATCCATGATAATAACTATTGGCGGTGGATTGTCTGCTGTTACAACAGTAAAAATAAGCTACTTGAGTGCTAAGAAAGATTACTCATCAACACTAAGATTTAGTTTACTCTCTTTAATATCCACTACATTTATTACTCTTGTACTAGGAATCATGTTTTTCCTTTATGCTGAACATATTATCAGTTTATATACAAAAGATACCCTTGTAATAAATATAGCTCTTGGAGTAATCATCTTTTTATTCTTCTTTCAGCTATTTGATTCTATACACTCCATATTATCAGGGGTTTTACGTGGGTTTCATGAGACAAAAATAGTTTTCTATGTTCCTCTTTTCGGTTATTGGTTTATTGGCGTGCCTTTGGCTTTTACATTAGGGTTAACAAACTTGGTTACAGAGAAAATGGGCTTGATTGGCTTTTGGTATGGGCTTGTTTTTGGCTTATTAATAAACTGTATCACTCTCTCAATAGTATTAGGTTTAAAATTTAAGAGAATACTTAAACATACATTATAAATGCTCTTATAAATTTACAACCACATAAAATAGTTTAAAACTAAGTATAGTTTCAGCGATTTTAAAAAGGTAGATCAATATGTTAGTTAATATTCTAACTGAAGATTTAACAAGTACGAAGGATTTATTTGTTAACTTATTGAAGTTTAACATTGAATATGAATCCTACTGGTTTATCTCCATGTCTTCTGAATCAAATGAGCAAGTTTCTGCTTTTTTAAAAACAAGTGAATTTATTCCTGAAGAATACCAAAAGCCGTGTCAGGGAGTGATTATCACTTTTGTTGTGGAAAATATTGATTCTTATTTTGAAAAAGCCCAAACACTTAAGCTGGATATTATCGAACCACCACGTGACTTACCTTATGGGCAGCGACGCATGTTAATCAAGGATAAAAGTGGTGCACTAATCGATATTTCATCACCGATAGCGCCACTTGATCCAACTTACGGTTAGTTAGGATTTTTTCAATGGTTTTACCAATGAATCCAGCCCTTCAATCTTAATTGCAAGGGTCATTTCCATTAGTGCCCCCAGCTTGCCTTGTGGAAATTCCCCCTTACGGGCAAACCAGAGCAGATATTCTTCCGGAAGATCAATTAACATTCTTCCTTTATATTTTCCAAATGGCATTACTGTGTTAGCAATTTCCAGTAGATTTTCTTTATCCATTCTTTAAGCCTTTTCTTTATGTAAAAAATGGCACCTGTAAGATGCCATTTTCATTCTGAAACACAGGTCACTGTGAATTTAAAAACTCATTACCAGTCCGGTAATGGCTGCGGACAGGAAACTCACCAGTGTTGAACCAAACAACAGTTTCAGACCAAAACGTGCAACAGTATTTCCCTGTTTTTCATTCAATCCCTTGATAGCTCCGGCGACAATTCCGATAGAGGAGAAGTTGGCAAAAGAAACTAAAAATACCGACAAGATTCCTTTTGAACACTCGCTCAATTGCCCGGCAATTTCCTGTAAGCCCTGCATAGCAACAAATTCATTAGAAACCAGCTTAGTCGCCATGATACTGCCTACTTTCAGTGCTTCATCAGCAGGAATACCAATAATCCAGGCAAACGGGTAGAAAACATAGCCCAAACATTCCTGAAAGGTAATGCCAAATACCATATCAAAGACAGCATTGATAGCCGCAATCAGAGCAATAAAACCAATCAGCATGGCCGATACGATCAATGCTACTTTGAAACCCGCCAGAATATATTCGCCCAGCATTTCAAAGAAACTTTGCCCTTCATGCAAGTTGCTCATATGAATATCCCCTTCACTTTTAACAGAGTAAGGATTAATGAGGGACAGAACGATAAAGGTACTGAACATATTAAGTATCAGAGCTGCAACCACATATTTTGCATCCAGCATCGTCATATAAGCACCCACAATAGACATAGATACTGTAGACATCGCGGTTGCAGCCATGGTGTACATCCGGCGTTCAGACATTTTGTCCAATACATCTTTATAAGCGATGAAATTCTCTGACTGGCCCAGAATCAATGAACTGACTGCATTGAAAGATTCCAGTTTCCCCATACCATTCACTTTGGACAGAACTGTACCAATAGCACGAATGACAATCGGCAGAATTTTAATGTGCTGCAAAATACCAATCAGGGCGGAAATAAAGATGATAGGACAAAGTACGTTCAGGAAGAAAAATGCCAGTTTTGCGTCAATCATACCACCGAAAACAAAGTTAGTACCTTCTGCAGCATAAGACAGCAAGTGAACAAACAGATTATCAAACCCTTTGACGATCCCTAATCCGGCATTCGAATTCAGGAAAAACCACGCCAGAACAAGTTCAATAACAAGTAACTGAATAATATACCGGACCTTTATATCCTTCCGGTTATTACTCGCCAAAATCGCCAGGCCACCAATGAGCACTAAAGCGAGGACAAAATGAAAAATATGAGACATAAAAGGAACTCCAAATCTGACGAGGTGCAAATTTATAACCGCATTTCGTAATATACGATAATAAATCGTGATAATTATCACATTAATTTATTATACAAGAGGTAACAAAACCTAAATTTAGCAAACCGGATCACACTTTTAACCAGAACATGGCTATCATGTATGCAAAGTATAGGCGCTACCGAAACCTCAAATAGCGCCTTTCTAAAGATTACATCCCTACTTATTACTCACCTAAAAGACGAAGCATTTCGTCTTCATCAATGACAGCTATCCCCAACTCTGTGGCTTTCGCTAATTTAGAACCAGCTGCTTCACCAGCAATCACCAGATCGGTTTTTTTGGAAACACTACCTGTAACTTTAGCCCCCAAAGCTGCCAGTTTGTCTTTAGCCTCATCCCGGGATAAACGGCTTAGTGATCCGGTTAACACCACAGTTTTACCAGCAAATGGGCTATCAATATCTGCGGGTTGCGACACTTCTGTCGATTCCCAGTGGATACCAATATTATTGATGAGATCATCAATGACTGCCTGATTATGTGGTTCATTAAAGAAATTAACCACATGACTGGCAACAACTTCTCCCACATCCTGAACAGCAATTAAAGCTTGCGTATCTGCTATGCGCAATTTTTCCAGTGTACCGAAATGAGCAACTAAATTAGCAGCCGTCGCCTCTCCGACCTCGCGAATTCCCAGTGAATAAATAAAACGGGCAAAGGTTGTTTTCTTGGATTTTTCCAGCGCATTTACTACGTTTTGAGCGGATTTTGGTCCCATACGCTCAAGACCTGTTAATTTCCCTGCGGTAAGACGGAAAAGATCAGCCGGAGTTTTGACATATTCCTTATCAACCAGCTGCTCAATAATTTTCTCTCCCATTCCATCCACATCCATTGCACGGCGGGAAACGAAATGCCTTAATGCTTCTTTACGCTGTGCACCACAGAATAATCCACCGGTACAACGTGCTACCGCTTCCCCTTCAACACGTTCAATATCAGAGCCACAAACAGGGCAATGCTCCGGGAAAACAACTTCCTGACTCTCTGTTGGCCTTTTTTCCTGAATGACACCAACAACCTGTGGAATAACGTCACCCGCACGACGGATAACAACAGTATCACCTATGCGCAGCCCCAGACGCTCAATTTCATCTGCATTATGCAAAGTGGCATTACTGACGATTACACCTGCAACCTGTACCGGCTCCAAACGTGCAACCGGCGTAATAGCTCCCGTACGCCCTACCTGAAATTCAACATCCCGCACTATGGTTATTTGTTCTTGTGCCGGAAACTTGAATGCCGTCGCCCAGCGAGGTGCTCTGGCTACAAATCCTAATGCTTCCTGCAGTTCAAGGGAGTCAACTTTGATAACAACACCGTCAATATCAAAACCCAGCTCAGGGCGCTGTTGCTCTATCTCACGGTAAAAATCCAATACCTGCTGGGTTCCCTGACATAATTTCACTTTGTCACTGACCGGAAGCCCCCACTGCCTGAATTGCATCAGGCGCCCGTAATGGCTTGCTGGCAGCTGCCCGTTTTCAGAATCTCCGCCTTCAATAACGCCAACACCATAACAATAAAAAGTCAGTGGGCGCTTGGCTGTAATGCGCGGATCAAGTTGACGCAATGATCCGGCTGCGGCATTGCGAGGATTGGCAAATACTTTATTACCTGTCCTACGGGCTTCTTCGTTGAGTTTTTCAAAACCTGCCTGCTTCATAAAGACTTCACCACGGATCTCGACACGAGCTGGAATATTGTCTCCTTTCAAACGCAGCGGAATTGCCCGGATCGTACGAACATTAGCGGTTATATTTTCTCCCGTAGTACCATCGCCACGGGTAGCGGCCCGCACTAACTCGCCGTTTTCATATAATAGGCTAACAGCCAGACCATCAAGTTTGAGTTCACAGCAAAATACCAGTTCACGGCTGTCTTTCAGACGATCACGAACGCGTTTATCAAACGCCAAATAGCTTTCTTGATCAAATACGTTATCCAGAGATAACATCGGGATTTCATGACGCACCTGCTCAAATGCAGTTAATGGCGCTGCGCCGACCCGCTGAGTAGGTGAATCCGCAGTAATCAGTTCCGGGTGCTGTTCTTCCAGTGATTTTAGTTCCCGCATTAAGCGATCATATTCCGCATCCGGGATCTCTGGTGCATCCATAACATGGTATAAATACTCATGATGACGCAATGTTGTTCTTAGTTCGTTAATTTTTTGAATAATATTTTTCATGACTTCTCACCAGAGATGAAAAACCCCCGACTGAGCGGGGGCTTAATACTAAAAAGAAAATTTATTCCTGAGCACTGAGTGTATTACGAATACGTGCCTTATAATTCTCAATCATTTGCGGTGTTAATATCTTACGCTCGGCATCTAACACCACTCCTCCTACATCAGAAGCAATACGCTGTGCTGCCTGCAACATCAGTTTAAAATTCTGATTAGAATCACCATATGAAGGAACGAGCATAAACATGGAGATCCCCGGAGTGCTGAAATCAGTCATACGTTCCGGATCAAATGACCCCGGCTTAACCATATTAGCCAGACTGAACAGTACTGCACCACTACCCGATGGGTTAAGGTGGCGGTGGAAAATATTCATATCCCCAAAACGGAAACCGGACTGTAAAATGCTCTGAAGCAACACTTCGCCATTCAGCTCCTGACCATGATGAGCCGCTACATGCAGTACCAACACAGTCTCTTTCTTAGCTTGCTCAGCTTCAGTTTTCGCAGCATTTTCCAACTCAGACTGCTCGCTGACAGCCTCCGCGCCCTTACCTTCCGCACCATTTTGCTCAGCAGATTCAAACAGGCCAAGCTGCGATTCTTTCTGGCTTTCATCAATGGCATTCTCTTTTGCCACTGGTGCTTCAGGTTGTTGTTTTGAGAGTAAAGGATCGATTCCATTATCCGATGTTACTTCTGACAAATCAGGTGCATTACGCTCAATAACCGGCTCTTCACGATGTTCACGGCGAGATTTCGCTGATTCATGAACAGGTGAATTTGACGGATTATTAAACAGCTCATCGCCATCATTATCCTCTGACTCTTTCTCACGCTCCTGTTTACGACGTTTCACTGGGCGATCACGAAAGAGTGACGAACGCTCTTTACGGCTGGTCCACAACCCATGTAATAGCAAAGCTATTATGGCTATCGCACCAACAACGATTAATATCAGACGCAAATCCTGCATCATTGCTATCTCTGTTGTTTAAATTAATTGCCACCACGGCTGAATATTCTTTAGATAAGAGTATTTGTCAAATAGCACAAGTGCAAGCCTCTGTGTACTTTTCTTATCATAAAGAGAGATATCCCCTGTTTTTTCGAATGTTTTTTACACATTAAACCACTGGTCAGTGGAAAATCCTGCCTATATCATACCGTCTCAATCACTCAGGAGAGAATAAGAAAATATGACGAATTCGACAAAATTGCCAAAACATCTAGGCGGTTTTCATTATATTGTACAAGGTTGGCATCTGGTAACCCGCCCGGGCATCAAAAGATTCGTTTTATTGCCTTTACTGGCTAATATTTTATTGATTGGTGGTGCTTTCTGGTGGCTATATCAGAAAATGGATGGTTGGATACAATGGGCGCTAGATAAAGTACCGGACTGGATGCAATGGCTCAGCTATTTAATATGGCCGCTGGCTGTTATTTCTGTTTTGCTTATTTTTACCTATTTTTTCAGCACACTGGCAAATTTTATTGCATCGCCCTTTAACGGGTTATTAGCAGAGAAACTGGAAGCGCAATTAACTGGCATTCCTGCACCCGATACAGGCATTTTTGATTTACTGAAAGATGTTCCCCGTATTCTGAAACGCGAGATAGTCAAAATCCTCTACTACCTCCCTCGCGCTATTGCTCTATTATTATTGTATTTTATTCCGGGTGTTGGGCAAACTGTAGCCCCCGTTCTCTGGTTTATTTTCAGTGCCTGGATGCTGGCTATCCAATATTGCGATTACCCTTTTGATAACCACAAGGTCAGTTTTATAGGTATGCGTAATACCCTGCGACAGGACAAAATTGACAACCTGCAATTTGGAGCGGCAGTAAGTATATTAACGATGATCCCAGTCATCAATTTGTTCATTATGCCTGTTGCAGTTTGTGGCGCTACGGCTATGTGGGTTGATCGTTACCGTGCTCAGCATGTTCTAAGAAATCGTTAAATATTCTTTTATATAATAAGAATAGACTGAAACTTTATTTCCATTCATAAGCTGTTCGCGTATGGTTAATTAATCACAACTCATGAGCATCTTAAGGGCAATCGGACAATGAGCAAAATTTATGAAGATAATTCGTTGACCATCGGTCACACTCCACTGGTACGCCTGAAAAATTTCGGAAATGGTCGCATTCTGGCCAAAATAGAGTCCCGAAATCCGAGTTTCAGTGTGAAATGCCGTATCGGTGCCAACATGATTTGGGATGCAGAAAAACGTGGCATTTTGACAAAGGATAAAGAGCTTATCGAACCGACCAGTGGTAATACGGGTATTGCTCTTGCTTATGTCGCTGCGGCTCGTGGCTATAAACTGACACTAACAATGCCGGAAACCATGAGCTTAGAGCGCCGCAAGCTACTAAAAGCGTTGGGAGCAAAATTAGTGCTGACCGAAGGCGCTAAAGGCATGAAAGGTGCTATTGATAAAGCGAATGAAATCCGTGACAGTGCTCCTGAACGCTATGTTCTGCTACAGCAATTCAGTAACCCGGCAAACCCTGAAATCCACGAAAAAACAACAGGGCCAGAAATTTGGGAAGATACCGATGGGAATGTTGATGTCTTTGTCGCTGGGGTAGGTACAGGAGGCACAATTACCGGTGTTGCCCGCTATCTGAAAAATACACAAGGGAAGCAAGTAAAAATTGTTGCCGTCGAGCCTGAGGATTCCCCCGTAATCAGCCAAAAACTGGCAGGTGAAGAACTGAAACCAGGCCCACACAAAATTCAGGGAATTGGTGCAGGTTTCATCCCTGATAACCTGGATTTAACATTAGTTGACCGTGTATTTAAAATCAGTAACGAAGAAGCCATTAAAACAGCTCGCGAAGTTACTGAAAAAGAAGGAATTCTTTCTGGCATTTCTTCAGGTGCTGCGGTTGCTGCGGCCATTAAACTCTCACAGGAAGACGAGTACAAGGATAAGAATATTGTTGTCATTCTGCCTTCTTCTGCTGAACGTTACCTGAGCACTGCACTGTTTGCCGATTTAGCCAACGATTAAATCTTCACCTCATTCCTTTTTCAACTTTATTGACAAAAAAGCACCTCAAGGGTGCTTTTTTGTGCATCAGATCAAAGTTTAAAACTTTCTTAGATGATTTATTCAGGCAGCTTTAGTATTTAACCAGTAATTATTTTGATGCACGAAATTAATCGTAAGACTGCCATAAAGAATCTTGTTTGGTTCAACTCATATTGGGTTAGTGTGTATTAACATCCAGTCAACAATAGAGTGGCATCAAATATGTTAATTTTTTGATAATGATTTAATGCATTTTATACCTATGGATTTCGTGCTGTATCAAGGCTGCAAATGCATAAAGCCGCTAAAAAACGACCTGAAAGAGTAAAGGCATATATCATTATTAATTTAACGGTTGTACAAGTCAGGATTAATCCAGCTAAACTAGTTTTAGTATTCTCTTGGCTTACCAACAAAAATTTAAGTTATTGAGGAAATACTATGTTCCAGCAAGAAGTTACTATTACTGCACCAAATGGCCTTCACACTCGCCCTGCTGCACAGTTTGTTAAAGAAGCGAAGGGTTTTTCTTCCGATATTACTCTTACTTCTGGCGGCAAATCAGCCAGTGCGAAAAGTCTGTTTAAATTGCAAACGCTGGGACTGACTCAAGGAACTGTTGTTACAATCTCTGCTGAAGGTGAAGATGAACAACAAGCTGTTGAACATTTAGTGAAACTGATGGGTGAACTGGAATAATCACTCACTCATACTCAATGGATTTCAAGTGGAATCACAATGGCAAGGGAGCTAACCTTTAGGGTACAGAGCACCGTATTCTTATAAAAACGGTTGCTATAGTAAGTGCAGCCAAAAAAGAACCCACTTGAAAGGCAACGAGTATATCAGTCCAGTCTATTTCATCCAGTACCATCCCCGGAATACAAAATCTGGGGATATTTAGAGCCTGCCTCTGAAGGCGCAATGAAATATAATCACCCGCAGTTAAGGTCATATAGTATGATTTCAGGCATCTTAGTATCACCAGGTATTGCTTTCGGTAAGGCATTATTGCTGAAAGAAGACCCCATCATTATCAATCATAAAAAAATCACTCCTGAACAGGTCGAACAAGAAATTTCCCGCTTTAAACAAGGCCGGGATAAAGCCTCTGCTCAATTAGAAGTCATCAAAAATACAGCCGAAAAAAATCTGGGTGCAGAAAAAGCCGAAATCTTCGAAGGCCACATCATGTTGCTGGAAGATGAGGAGCTGGAACAGGAAATTATTACGCTGATAAAGAAAAATCTGGCTACAGCAGATGCCGCCGTTCACTCTGTTATCGAAGATCAGGCCAAGGCACTGGAAGAGCTGGATGATGAGTATTTAAAAGAGCGTGCAGCTGATGTTCGTGATATTGGTAAACGCCTGCTGAAAAATATTCTGGGTATGCCGATTATTGACTTAGGCTCCATTGCGGAAGAAGTTATTCTGGTTGCAAATGACCTGACACCTTCAGAAACAGCACAGCTTAATCTGGATAAAGTGCTGGGGTTCATTACAGATCTAGGTGGCCGGACATCTCATACTTCAATTATGGCTCGCTCTCTGGAACTGCCTGCAATTGTTGGGACAACTAACGCAACAACTCAGATTAAAAATGGCAGCTACCTGATTTTGGATGCTGTTAATAATCATATCTATATAGATCCATCTGACACCGAAATTGAACAACTCAAAAAAATCAAAAACGAATACCTGTCAGAAAAAACCGAATTAGCAAAACTGAAGGATTTACCAGCCATTACGCTGGATGGTCATCAGGTAGAAGTCTGCGCCAATATCGGCACAGTGCGTGATATTGCAGGTGCAGAACGTAATGGAGCAGAAGGCGTCGGCTTGTACCGTACCGAGTTCCTGTTTATGGATCGCGATTCTCTGCCAACTGAAGAAGAACAGTTTGAAGCCTATAAGGCTGTTGCCGAATCCGTTGGTAATCAGGCTGTTATTATCCGTACTATGGATATCGGCGGTGATAAAGAACTGCCTTATATGAATCTGCCCAAAGAAGAGAACCCATTCCTTGGCTGGCGTGCAATCCGCATTTGCCTGGATCGCAAAGAAATATTACATTCTCAGTTACGTGCTATTCTGCGAGCTTCTGCATTTGGTAAACTTCGCATCATGTTCCCAATGATCATTTCTGTTGAAGAAATTCGGGAACTGAAAGCAGAGCTGTTGATGCTTAAAGATCAGCTACGTAATGAAAATAAGGCGTTCGATGAATCGATTGAAGTCGGCATCATGGTAGAAACGCCTGCTGCTGCAACCATTGCTAAACATCTTGCAAAAGAAGTTGACTTTTTTAGTATTGGGACAAACGATCTAACTCAGTATACTCTTGCGGTAGACCGTGGTAATGAGCTGATTTCTCATCTCTATAATCCAATGTCGCCAGCAGTGTTGAACCTGATCAAACAGGTGATTGACGCCTCACACGCAGAGGGTAAATGGACGGGCATGTGCGGTGAGCTGGCTGGAGATGAGCGTGCTACACTATTGCTTCTGGGCATGGGGCTGGATGAATTCAGTATGAGTGCAATATCCATTCCAGGCATCAAGAAAATCATTCGTAATGCGAATTACGGTGATGCAAAAGCGCTAGCAGAACAAGCTTTAACTCAGCCAACTGCACAGGAGTTGATGGAATTGGTTGATACTTTTATCAGAGAAAAAACACTCTGCTAAGTTAATTGACCAAGACAGCACCTTAGCCAGTACACGGTCCCATTAAAACAATTAGGAGAAGATTTATGGGTCTGCTTGATAAACTGAAATCATTAGTTTCAGATGATAAAAAGAACAGCGGCAGTATTGAAATTATCGCCCCATTATCAGGTGAGATAGTTAATATCGAAGATGTTCCGGATGTTGTTTTTGCGGAAAAAATTGTAGGTGATGGTATCGCTATCAAGCCTACAGGTAATAAGATTGTCTCCCCTGTTGATGGCACCATTGGTAAAATCTTCGAAACTAATCACGCTTTTTCCATCGAATCTGATAACGGGATAGAGCTTTTCGTTCACTTCGGTATTGATACCGTTGAACTGAAAGGTGAAGGCTTTAAACGGATTGCCGAAGAAGGCCAGCGGGTACAGAAAGGTGATTTGGTTTTAGAGTTTGATTTAGCGTTCCTGGAAGAAAGAGCCAAGTCAACCTTAACTCCTGTTGTTATCTCTAACATGGATGAAATCAAAGAATTATCTAAAGTCAGTGGATCAGTGGTCGTTGGTGAATCTGTTATCATGCGAATTAAGAAGTAGCTGAATACATCACTGGTAAGCTGTTGTGGGTCGCCTCTGTTTTATCGGGTTAAATGATAAAACAGAGGCGATTTCTTTATTAGTTAATTGAATCAGGAGAAACCATTTCCCATTTGCCAAACAACGTCAATCCCACAGACTTTGCCAATGCCGAAGATGAAAAATTATCAATCTGACATCGGTATTGAGGCTCATATCCCTGAATATAAGCATGTTTACTGATTGCACGCACAACTTGTCTGGCATGGCCCTTTCCTCTAAAAGGTTCTAAAGTCAGAACCCCCATATCAGCAATAAGCGCATCGTCCCACGGGTACATACTGGCAGCACAAATCAGACTGTCTTGTTCAAAAGAGCCGAACACAGCCCAGTGATCCAGCTCAACATAAGCATTATCCAAATCCTCCTCAGAAGCAGCAGACTGAAACGTTGAAAAAACCTTTTCATCCTCTTTTTCTATTAGCTGACGTAACGTGCTACCAATATTTTCCTGCAATAATTTTTTCTTTTCTTCTTCTGAAAAATAAAAAATATAATCTGCACCATGGAGAGTAATAGCTGCTTCATGTAATTTCTGGCGAAAAGTCGATTCAGACATTTTGCCCTGATGATAAAGCCCTGCTTTTTCAGCCAGTGCTGGAGTCAGCACTGATATAATTTGACCATCAATAGTTTCCAGCACCATCACACGATCCTCCTCTGCCAGTCTTGCATTAATAGCGACAGTAAGAACATCATCACTATAAATAATTTCTCCATTTAATAATGAAGACTGCCAATAGTCAGTGATCGTTTTTGAAAATAAGGACATAACCTTTACTCACTAAGTTAAATTCAGTAAATAAAAAAGTTAATTAAAAACGCCTGTAGATAAATATCTATCGCCGCGATCACAAATAATTACCGCAATAACGGCTCCCGGATTTTCAGCCGCGATACGTAGCGCTCCGGAAACGGCTCCGCCAGAACTCACCCCACAAAAAATACCCTCCTTCTGTGCTAACAGCCGCATCATCGTTTCCGCCTCACTCTGAGTAATATCCAGTATTTGATCCACCAGATCTTTTTGGTAAATTCCGGGCATATATGCTGGTGACCAGCGCCGAATACCGGGAATATGGCTGTTTTCTGCCGGCTGTAATCCTATGGTTTGTATATTATCTGACTGAAATTTCAGGTAACGGCTCACTCCGGTAATAGTGCCGGTTGTGCCCATACTGGAGACAAAATGGGTAATACGCCCTTGCGTTTGCTGCCAAATTTCCGGCCCTGTTGTCTTGAAGTGTGCCAGTGAATTATCTGGATTATTAAATTGATCAAGCACCTTCCCTTCGCCATTCAGCTCCATTTGCTGTGCTAAATCTCTGGCGCCTTCCATTCCCAATTCTTTACTGACCAAAATTAATTCAGCGCCATAAGCCCGCATTGATGCCTGACGCTCAAGGCTCATATTTTCAGGCATCAGTAGCTTAAGCCGGTAACCTTTTACTGCTGCAATCATCGCCAATGCAATGCCTGTATTGCCACTCGTGGCTTCAATCAGGACATCCCCCGGTGAAATTTCTCCCCGTAGTTCGGCTTGTTGGATCATTGAGAGAGCGGCCCTGTCTTTTACAGAGCCAGCAGGATTATTGCCCTCAAGTTTCACCCAAATTTCTGCATCAATACTTTCAGTAACCCGTTGTAATTTTACCAACGGAGTATTACCGATAAAATTTTCTAAGCTTGCCACTGCATTACCTGAATCACATATGAGAATAGGCAACAGAATAATCGTATTCAGAAAACTGTCGCAAGCTCTAAATAAAAAACCCCTGTTTTCTTGTAGAAAGCAGGGGAAACCCAGGGGTTTGAGAATAATGAAAAATTAAGCAGATTCAGCGAGTTTTAATACTTTTAATGGTGAATCTCCTTCATACAGGCGGGCACCTTTGCCTCCCATAAAATACTGGCTGCCACGAACTGGAATTGATGAACTATCCGACCAGATAACCGATAAACTCTCGTCTCCCCAACCAACAGGCTGGACAGACAACAGTGAAAAATGCCCTCGTGGATTAACTTCCGTCACTTTAACAGGCAAAGGGCAGGATGATGTTTGTTGTGTACTGAGGTTCATCTCCCACGGGCGCAGGAATACATCAACACTTCCCTGATGCAATGGTGCCACTTCCAATGGAAAAGTTTTTCCGCCAACCCACAACTGAGAGCCTTTAATCTCACCATGTAACTGATTCACTTCGCCTATGAATTCCATCACAAAACGGCTTTCCGGCTCTTTCCATACCTGCTGTGGCGTGCCAACCTGCTCGATAGCGCCTTGATTCATCACTACAATCCTATCAGCAACTTCCATTGCCTCTTCCTGATCATGTGTGACAAACACACTGGTAAATTGCAATTCTTCATGAAGCTGGCGTAACCAACGGCGTAATTCCATTCGAACCTGTGCATCCAGAGCACCAAATGGCTCATCCAGTAAGAGGATCTGAGGTTCAACAGCCAGTGCCCTTGCCAATGCTACTCGCTGTTTCTGGCCACCAGAAAGCTGTGACGGATAGCGATCGGCAAGGTGGGATAATTGCACCATATCAAGTAACGACATGACCTTGCGGCGCAACGCCTCTCGCTCAGGTCGCTGGCGCCGGGGAAGTACAGTTAAACCAAAAGCAACGTTATCAAACACGCTCATATGACGAAACAGAGCATAATGCTGAAAAACAAAACCAACTTGCCGATCTTTTGCATGTACCTGACTGACATCCTTACCGTGAAACTTAAGTTGCCCCGCACTCTGCTGTTCAAGTCCGGCAATAATCCTCAGTAAAGTCGTCTTGCCGGAGCCTGATGGGCCAAGCAAAGCAACCATTTCACCAGATTCAATATTCAGTGATATATCATTCAGTATCTGAACACGACCAAAAGATTTACTGATTTTGCTGATTTCAATACTCATATCCTGCTCCCGACCTTCATTTACTGGCGATTCAAATGACTCAAACGCCACTGCAAAGCACTTTTGACAATCAGGGTAATAATCGCCATAACTGCCAGTAAAGCCGCCGCCACAAATGCGCCAACAGTGTTGTAATCCTGATAAAGCAGTTCAACCTGCAAAGGTAAAGTGTATGTTTCCCCTCTGATTGCGCCGGATACCACAGATACCGCACCAAATTCACCAATTGCCCGGGCATTAGTTAAAACAATGCCATACAGCAATGCCCAACGAATATTCGGTAATGTCACACGCCAGAACATTTGCCAGCCAGAAGCCCCTAATAATATTGCCGCTTCATCCTCCTGACTGCCCTGACTCAGCATTACCGGCACCAATTCACGGACAACGAATGGACATGTAACAAATACCGTGACCAGAACCATACCCGGCCATGAAAACATTAGCTGGATGTCATAGTCTCCCAGCCATTCCCCCACCCAACCGTTAACACCGTAAAACAGCAGATAAAGCAACCCAGCCACAACAGGTGAAACGGCGAATGGAATATCAATTAATGTCAGCAACAATTGTCTGCCGGGAAATTGGAAGCGGGTTACCAGCCATGCAGTAACTACTCCAAAAACCAGATTAATAGGAACTGTAATAAGCGCGATCAACACAGTCAGCCAGATAGCATGGAGCATATCGGAGTCAACAAGATTTTGGGCGAGAATATCGATTCCCTGTGAAAAAGCAGTCAGAAAAATCCACGCTATCGGAATGACCAGAAACAGGATGGAAATAACCATTCCCGCCCCAATCAGGAACCATTTCCCCCAGTTTATTGAAGGGCGCATCATCTGCGTGTATTCAGAAAAATCAGCCACTAACGCCCCCCAATCCGCTTACCAAAGCGACTTTGTAATAAGTTAACGCTAAACAGCAATAACAGTGATACCGCAAGAATAACTGAAGCAATCGCGCTGGCAGCGGGATAATCAAACTCCTGTAACCGGACGAAAATCATCAGGGAAGCCACTTCAGTTTGCCACGCTATATTACCCGCAATAAAAATAACTGCGCCGAATTCTCCCAGACTACGAGTGAAGGAGAGCACTGTGCCTGCTATCAATGCAGGGGAGACTTCCTGCAAAATAACCCGCCGAAAAGTCTGCCAGCGACTCGCTCCTAATGTCTGAGCAGCTTCTTCATATTCAGGGCCTAATTCTTCGAGTACCGGCTGAACGGTACGAACAACAAAAGGCAGGCTGGTAAATGCCATCGCAACCGCAATCCCCAGCCAGCTATTGGCGACTCTAATATCAAAATGAGCAAGCCAAGAACCATACCATCCGGTTGTAGAAAACAGAGTTGCCAGAGTTAGTCCAGCGACTGCTGTTGGTAATGCAAAGGGTAAATCCATTAATCCATCAAGCAGATTGCGCCCCGGAAAACGATAGCGGGTAAGTATCCACGCCATTAGCATGCCAAAAAACATATTGAATAAGCTGGCGACAGCAGCCGCCAATAAAGTCACCTGATAAGTTGCGACAACCTGTGGATTCGCAATGACCTGCCAATATTGTTCCCATGTCATGCTGGAAAGTTGTATGACTAATGCGCTTAGCGGCAATAGCAGGATCAGGCAAGTATAAAGCAGGCTACAACCCAGACTCAGCCCAAATCCGGGTAATACTCGTTTACTGGATGCAACAAACATTATTGGCACCCATTTCTCAAAGTTGCTCCCACACATTGCCAGTGTTGAAGTAAATTTTTATCAGAATTACCCAGTAACTCGACCACAAGCTTCATTCAAACCTTACCCATCAAGCTATTCAGCAAGAATTTTTTAACGACTGTTTTTAACAATAATTTATCCATACTGTATCCAGAATATTTATAACAGGATAGTTAACTACCTCCTGTTTTATATACCGAATTTTTATGAGAAATGATGAAACGAGATAAGCTATAAAAAATAAAGGGTTATTAACTGAGGGCTGGAGGAATTAACACCTGACATACTGGAGCTGATTTTGTCGACCGGAATATTGACTTGATTAAAATACTTCCTGTATCACCTCCATCGTTCAAATTACCTCTTTATTGGCAGCGCTCCCTTGCCGCCACAATAATTTGAAATTTATTAGATATATCTTTTAGTTGGCTTTCCAGATAATGCGGGAAATTTTCCATGTTTTCAGCACATCATCAGGAGGCAGCAACTCTTCCGAACCATTCCATGTTCCCGTAAATACGTAACTGATATTTTGGCTTTGGGGAGCAATACAGACAATCTCCTGCTGCATAGTTATTATGTCGTCGGAACGCTGGCAGGCACCATAAGCTTTGTCATACAGCGTAGAAAAAGATGTACCTATTTTTGTTCCCCAAGCGGTCTTAATCCCTTCATCCAGAATGATAATATGGGCCACCTTTCCATTATTCAGACCCGATAATTCAATCCTGACCTGACCTCCCTCTATACCCTGTATTACACTGAAAAATTTGCCATTTTTCATCTCCATACCACTGCGCAAGCGATATCTGTTATCCAACCCCTGCTGAATGGCAGATAAGTTCATATCTGTTTGTTTATTGATTTCCCCTACCCCCTGTTCAGATACCTCCAGAGTACGGCTAAACCAATTTAATGGAGACAGGGAAGACCATGAAAACCCTGATGTTCCTGCACAGGCAGTTAATAACAATGAACCACCGATCAGGCCACTGAACGCCATAATTCTTTTTTTAAATAACAGGCTAAATAAAAAATATCTTTTCATTACAATTAATTACCTTTGTCTATCCTTACATCTTATTATTGATATCATTCAAAAACAGCAAGTTAAGAATGAATAACCTCCTTAATTACAGAGGCATATAAAAAAGACAGATAAAAATACAGTTTTATAAGTCCATTGTGCAATTATTTACAAATAGGTAGATATCATATCGGAACATGGAATAAATATAAACCAATGGTGAAAGTGCGTGGCGGCGGCAATGATCCCAACATTTATTGATTTTCTGGATATCTCTACTGTAACAAACCATTTTGTAACAACAAGGGATATGCCAAAAACAGCAATACCTCAAATGCTATATCTGACAAATGATATAAAAAAAGACATTATAATTCAGGAAAATGAAAAGACACCCGGGAATATAAAGGATAATAAAGTCTGCAATCTTCCTTTAATCAATTGGAGTATCTTAATAAACAAGCCTGAATTACCAATTAAATATCATTATTATTTCTTCAAAGATAGCAATGGAAATATCCAGGTTGTGATTACACCTGAAATTGAACGTGAAGATTATTTAATATCAAAAAATCTCATTACAGAAAGCAAATATAAATTCGAACTCCATTATTTGATAAAAAGAACAGCGAGGAAATTATTGAGTTTTTTATATAAAGATACAGTTCATGGCCGAACAACATAATATTTCTCAGCCATTTACCTTAAATATTTAATCAATAATCAGACGCTTATTAAATACAGTATGTTCCTGCCCCCAATAATCATATTCCATTTTTTCACACATACAAATTGTGGCATCATTCTCTTCTGGAACCATGATTAGAATACTAGGGCAACCTCTCGCTAATAATTTTTTCTCAAGACGGGAAACCAATGCATTAGCAATGCCTCTGCCCCTGAATTCGGGGTGGACACCTAAATAATAAACATGACCACGATGCCCATCGTAGCCACCCATTACAGTCCCAACAACTTCTCCCGCCACTTCGGCAACCAGAAATAAATCAGCATCATGAGTTAACTTACGCTCAATATCGAGCTCTGGATCATCACCGGGATTAATCAGATCACAACGCTCCCAAAGCGTGATAGCGGCTTCAAAATCTTCTTGCCGAAATACCCTAATTTCCATAGTTAGTCAGCCTGTTTAATAAGCAATCAGTTTAATGTCAATAATTACTACTTTCATTTCGGAATCAATATGAAAATGCGTTCATTGATACTAACAGGTATACTGCCTATAGCCATAAACTAACCAGAATGAAAGCAGAAATGAATATAGCTAATATATCTCAAGTTAAGACTTTTTTCCTCTCATTACAGGATGAAATCTGTAAACAACTTGAACGTCTGGATGATCATTCCCATTTCATCGAAGAGTGCTGGCAACGGGAGGAAGGAGGTGGCGGACGCAGCCGTGTCTTAAAATCGGGTAAAGTTTTTGAGCAGGCAGGCGTGAACTTTTCCCATGTAACCGGAGATTCCCTGCCTTCGTCAGCAACAGCTCACCGCCCTGAACTGGCTGGGCGAAGCTATCAGGCAATGGGGGTTTCCCTTGTTATTCATCCCCAGAATCCTTATGTTCCGACCAGTCATGCTAATGTACGCTTTTTTGTTGCCGAAAAAGAAGGTGAGTCCCCCATCTGGTGGTTTGGTGGCGGGTTTGATCTCACTCCCTATTATGGCTTTAAAGAGGATGCCGTTCACTGGCATACTGTTGCCAGTACGTTATGCCAGCCATTTGGTGAGGATATTTATCCCACATATAAAAAATGGTGTGATGATTATTTCTTTATTAAGCATCGTAATGAGCCTCGCGGTATTGGCGGACTGTTTTATGATGATTTAAATAGCCCCGATTTTGATACTTGCTTCAATTTCACTCAAGCTGTGGGAAATGGTTTCCTGTCAGCTTATCTACCTATTGTTGAAAGAAGAAAAAATATCAGCTGGGGAGAGCGGGAAAGGCAATTCCAATTATATCGCCGTGGTCGCTATGTTGAATTTAATTTAGTCTGGGATAGAGGAACATTATTCGGCCTGCAAAGTGGCGGACGAACAGAATCTATACTGATGTCCATGCCCCCTTTAGTTCGCTGGGAGTATAATTATTCTCCTGAGCCAAGTTCTCCCGAAGAAGAGCTCTATACATCATTTCTGATAAGAAAAGATTGGATATAAATAAATCCGGGAGTAGCCCAATAGCATAAATATGTATTGGGCTATTTATCACTACTCTAATCTAAATTTAAAATTGAATATACACTTCGTCTTTCAAGTTATCTCTTTGCTGGCTACGCATCTTGAGTTTAATTGTATATATTGAAACCCTGCTTTTATATCAATAGATTAATAAATTTATTGATAGCATTTCATTAACAATATTCTGTTATAAAAAGTCAATATTTACCCTAATGACTATCACTTTAATTATCGATAGTATGCAAATGGGCGCCCAAAACAATAAACATAGCACTGACAAAAAAGGGGATAATTATGGACAGACAAGCAATTAATAGATGCAGTTTAATTCCTCCATTTGTCTTAGAACAAATATCAAATCACTGTGACGAGTGTACCAACCAATATGTATTAAAAACATTAGATCATGTTTATAATTTAATGAATATTACGGTATTGGAAGGTATTCCACAGCCGGAATATGAAATAAAATATGATGAAAAAATAAAATTACACAGAACTATCTATGATGCAGAACAGAAAGAAGAGTTCCCCGGAAAGAAATTAATCCGAAGTGAAGGTATGCCTGACAGCAATGATATTGCCATTAATGAAGCCTATGAGTACCTTGGAAAAACTCATGAGTTTTATAGTAAGATTTTTGATCGCAATTCACTTGACAACCAAGGGCTGAAATTAGTTGCCACTGTTCATTATGGTAAAAATTACTTAAATGCTTTTTGGTCAAGAAAGCAAATGGTTTTCGGTGATGGTGATGGTCAGTTCTTCAATCGTTTTACCTCCGCTATTGATGTGGTAGCACACGAACTAACGCATGGAGTTATTCAAAATGAAGTTAACCTCTACTATGCCTACCAGTCTGGTGCTCTGAATGAGTCTATTTCAGATGCATTTGGCATAATGGTAAAACAGTATGCCAATAATCAAAGAGCGGATGAATCCGACTGGTTATTGGGAAAAGGAATACTGGGCCCTCGTTTTAACCCAGAAAATAAACCTGATATTGCCTTACGCTCATTTATAAGGCCGGGTACAGCGTTTTCCAACGACAGGCAGGTTGCTCATATGGATCAATATGAAGAGCTACCAATTACGCTGGATAATGGAGGAGTTCATATATATTCAGGGATCCCGAACAAGGCATTTTACTTACTCGCAATTACACTGGGAGGTTATTCATGGGAGAAAGCCGGAAAAATCTGGTATGAAACTTTGTTAGATAATCGTTTATCTTCATATGCCACTTTTGATGAGTTCGCTACATTAACTATTAAGAGTGCAGAAAGATTATTTGGCAAGAATATCGCACACATTACCAGAGAGTGCTGGAAAGAAGTTGGTGTACTTTTACCTAAAAAATAGCAGCGAAAATATTAATATAGCATTATTGCTCAACATAAAATTAATTTCATTTTAATCATATAATTAATATCAAACAGCCTATTTA
>NZ_CAWQJR010000175.1:0-32328 GCF_963894935.1 Xenorhabdus sp. PB61.4 | reverse complement strand
GTTTTAGTAATCCATATATACAGAAAAAAGAAAATAACTCACAAGATAATGTTGATATTAAAATAAACCCATCAAATTCATCCATAGTGATAAATATAGATAAAAATGAAGAGTTACATATGGCAAAGTTATTCGGTAAAATTAATTTTAATCAAGTTAAGGAAAAGTGTAGTATTCTATCCGGTGAATTAAAAAAACAGAGTAGTTCTTTGATAGAAGCGCTATCTGAATATCAATGTAAAGTTGTCACTGAAGATGAGATTTCCCGTTCAGTTGATATTCTAGAAAATATTGGGGAAAATGAAGCGTATTTTCAGGAAAAAATTTATGGCATTACATCATTTCTACCTTTGAATCAGCCAATTTACGCATCTGTATGTTTTGGTTTCATACCTTCTCTTATGGCTGAAAATGTTTGTATACGCCCACCTACGGCAATGCATTATCATTATAAAAAGTTTGAAAATGTTATTGATATGTCGAAGATATCTGAATCCTTTTCAGTTTCTTATGAAGAAAAAGAATTATTTTTAAGCCAAAGAGTGAAAATAACAGATGCTGTTATCTTTACCGGTACGCCAGAAAATGCAGTTAAGGTCAGAAAACATTTCAGAAAAAACACGTTGTTTATCTTAAATGGTGCAGGGCATAACCCTCTTGTTATATCAAAAGATGCGGATATAGATTTAGCTATCGAAAGTACGAAACGGGTTGTGCTTTACAATCAAGGTCAGGATTGTGCTGGTCCTAATTCTATACTAGTACACAGCGATATATATGATTTATTCAGGGATAAATTAATATTAAGCTTAAAAGAAATAGAAGGAAAGGTAGGCTCTTATTCTGATTATAATAATATTGTAGGTCCTAACAGTGATGTTGATCATAGTATAAAAATAGCCTCTCTATTTAAACTTAATAGAAGTTATTGTACCTATGGTGGGGAAATAAACCCTATAGATGGCATGATAAAGCCGACAGTATTTGAAAAGCCTCTCGTTTTAGGTGGAAATTACAAAGAGTTTTTTGCTCCTGTTTTCTTTTTGCAAAGATATCAGGACGATCAAGAGTTGGCAGATTATTTTTCTCATTCAAACTATTCTGCTAATGCGATGTATATTTCTTTGTTTGGTACAAGTGATTATATTAGTCATCAATTAAATAAAAGGTTACACTTACCGGACAGTATCCTCCTTAATACTGATTTACATTTAGAGGAACATGGTTATCTCCCATATGGTGGACAGGGACCCGCAGCGTCATGCCTTTGGCATGATGGTAACAGAATTAATGGAAGTACATTACCACAAAGAGATATATACCAATATCTAGTTGAACCATACAAAGGGTAAAAAGATAAAAATGAATGCCAGCTTTAATAAATCATATATGATTTCCATCATATTGGGTGCATCGCTCGTAGGATTAGCGATGGGATATACATTACCAATGGTCAGTCTAAAGCTGGCAGAGCAAAATCGTGCTTCAACAATAATGGGTATAATGTCAGCATTACCTGCGCTAGGAATGCTGATCTCTTCCATAATTGTTCCAATACTTACTCGTTTATTTAACTTAAATAAATTATTGAGTTTTAGTTTATTGTTACTGGCTGTTTCTACTTTTTTTTCTACTTATTTAAATCAGGTATATTACCTTATTATTCCCCGATTTCTGATGGGGTTTGCTTGTGGTGTCATTGTTGTTATAGGGGAATCCTGGATTAGCGATAATACTAGTGGTAAATACAAAGGGACATTCATGGGGCTATACACTTCCGTATTCACTGGGTGTCAACTTCTGGGGCCATTGTTAATTTCTATTTTTGGTATTGTCTCTCTGATCCCTGCAATTTTACTGAGCATATTTTCTACTCTTTGCCTTGCTCTTATAGTAAGAAACCCTTCATCAGCACTATCACAACAAACAGAACAAACAGAACAAAATGAAGAAATAAAAGGTTCTTTCTTACTACTTCTCATATCGGCACCCAGCCTTATGATTGGTGTTTTTTGTTTTTCTTTTTTTGATTCAGCAACGTTATCTATGTTCCCGATATATGGTTTATCATTGGGAATATCCGAAAAGATCACCATTACATTGATAACATTAATTTTTTTAGGAGATGCAATCTTCCAGATGCCTATAGGTTGGCTGGCAGATAAAACTAACCATCAGAAAATGCACATTATTTGTGGGGTAGTTTTTATTCTTACTCTATTGGCATTGCCATTTAGTATAAACTCTATGTTTTTATGGGTTAATATCATTATTATGGGTGCATTCGGAGGTGGGATTTACACCTTATCATTGGTGAGAGCAGGAAAAAAATATTCAGGCCAGACATTGATTACCATAAATTCTCTATTTGGCATTATTTGGGGTATTGGCAGTCTTATGGGGCCTTTAATAACAGGTGTAGCAATGGATATATTCAACGCAAAAGGATTTACTATTATATTGATTGCTGTTGGGCTCGTATTCGTATTTTCATATTTGCTTCCTAATAAGTCTGTACCCAATAAATTTTAATATTTTGTATGGCGGCAGAGTTAGCGTTGCCGCCAATAAAACGTAAACTTAAATTTAGAGAGTATGAATATTGAGTCATACCTGCGTAGTCAGTTTAATGCGTCGCTCCACCCATAACAGCAATATCTGATTTATTTTCCCAGGCCACTTCAATCGCCGTTTTTAATGCTGACGTTATTATCTCTAAAGACATGCTGGGCATATTTGTATATTCAGTGGCTTGCTCTGGTAAATAAGGAACATGGATAAACCCTCCACGTGCGGCAGGGTATTTTTGTGTAAGGTAATGTAATAAGCCATACATTACATGGTTACAGACAAACGTGCCGGCTGTTTGGGAAACAGTAGCGGGGATACCAGACATATTTAACGCCCTGACCATCGCCTTGATAGGCAAGCTGGAAAAATACGCGGCAGGGCCACCGACAATAATAGGTGTATCAATCGGCTGATTACCTGCATTATCGGCAATTCTTGCATCGTTAATATTAATGGCAACCCGTTCTACTGTAATATCAGGCCTGCCTCCCGCTAATCCAACGGAAATCACTAATTCCGGCTGATAATTATCAATAATGGTATAAAGCTGTGCCAGTGATGTATCAAAGATACAGGGGAGCTGATGAACTTCAATGTTTGCATCAGCAACTCGGCTGCCTTGTAGTCGCTTAATCGCTTCCCATGAAGGGTTGGTGGTATCGCCTCCAAAAGGCTCAAAGGCAGTCACTAAAATTGTTTTCATAGCTGTTTCCTGTCATTTGTTGTCAGAACATCAGAAAATAGAGTAAAAACACATTAGCAATCAGCAAAGTAGATCCCGTAGGGATCTGTGCCTTGATGACAGCATTTCGATCAGGTAGCTCTAATAGCGCTGCGGGAACAAGATTAAAATTTGCTGCCATTGGTGTCATCAATGTACCGCAGTAACCAGAAAACATGCCGATTGCTGCCATTACGGCCGGATTACCACCATGTTGAAGTACAAGAATAGGTATCCCAATTCCGGCTGTTACGATAGGGAAAGCGGCGAAAGCATTTCCCATAATCATGGTCAAGAGTGCCATGCAAAAGACATAAGCCATGACTGCGATAAACCGATTATCAACCGCCAGATAACTCTCTGTCAGATAAGAGATAATTGTTCCCACTCCGGCCGCTGTAAACAGTAAACCGAGCGTAGCCAGAATTTGTGGCAGAATGAATACACAGCCTATAGAGTCCAGTAAGCGGCGAGTCTCCTGCATAGGTTGTATAATTTTCTCGCGAGTGATACGGATAGCAATTATCAGCGCGATAAGACAGCCGAGAGTGATAGAGAAGAGGGTTGCCAGCGTTGTATGATTGCCTTCGCCAAAAATTGCACGTTCTAATCCGGGAATATGGTTAAACGCAAGAACCCCAACCATAGTGATAACCGGAATAAGTAAGGCGGGTAAAAATAACCGATTACCGAGGCGGGTTGCACTTTCCTGCCGTTGCTCTGGCGTTGGCTGATGATAATTACCTGAACGAACCCCGCCAAATCCAGCCAGCAGTGCCATCACAACCACTAAAATCCCTACTCCGATATGTACGATTCTTGTTGCCAGAACTTCATCATCGAGCCAGAGCTCAGTCAGACGATAGCTCCAGTTTCCTAGCAGAAAAATAAAGCCGTAAAGCCCCCAGAATAGCCCTGTAGTTAAACGACGGGGATTGGCTTTATCACGCCAGGACATCACTGTCACAATAAGCAAAATAGCGCCTGCCAGATAATAGAGATACTGTAACTGAAACATTATATAGCCTCCTTGCAGGCGTGTTTTTTATGGCTTAGGGAGGCAATTTCTTTGGCAAGTTTGTTATCCAGCCGATATAGCCTGACTGAATGGATGAAGAACGCACAAATCGCCGTCGGAATTCCCCATAGTGCAATATGTAGGGGTTCTGTCTCAATACCCGCGGAGTTCAACATAAAATTGTGCATAAAAATAATGGCGCCGAATGCGACAAAAATATCTTCGCCAAAAAACAATCCGGTATTATCTGTTGCGGCGGACATAGCGCGGATCCGATAGCGGACATTTTTGGGTAAATCGCCATATTGATTTTCGGCAGCCCCTTCAGCCATTGGCGCCAATAATGGACGAACCATTTGTGGATGCCCTCCCAGGCTGGTTAAACCCAGAGCGGCAGAAATTTCACGTATAAACAGATAGACAATCAATAAACGCCCGGTTGTGGCACTTTTAATATGAGCAATGGCACGTTGAGCCTGCTCTTTTAAACCATGCCTTTCCAGCAATCCAATGATGACCAAAGGTAATAGAATAGTCAGCGATAGGTTCATTGTATTAAGAAAGCCAGAACCGAGCTTTTCCAGAATATCGAAAAGCGGCATATTGGCAGCTAACCCTGTGACCAGCCCTGCAATTGTTACAACCAGAACAGGATTAAACCTGATAATAAAACCAATGATGATGACTGCAATCCCGATTAGGGGCCAAAAACTGACAGTATGCTGCATATTTTACTTCCCTCTGCATAAATAGATTGTTGTTTTATTGTTGATTTAATTTGCATTCATTGTTGGCTAATTGTTTTTTATTGTTGAACAATAAATATATTGCGTTCAAAGAATGATCAATGTAAATCTGCATTGGATTATAAAAATGGAAGGTAGATCACTGATTGGATGGATTTCTTATCGGAGTCATTGGAAATGAAAAAGGATTAAACCGATATTTTTAACGCCATTTGTAGCATTATATGGCGTTAACTATCGGTATTAATTTAAGATATTTTTACTGTATTTTGAAATTATAATTCAATTTAACAATTCTATTTGTGGATATTATTATTTATTGATAATCAAATTAAGATACGACTTCCGGGCTGTAAGAATTTTTCTGGTACGTAAAGATCGAAATTATTCAATCGGCAGTATTCTTCCAGTTGTTGAGCAGAGCTGACACCAACTTTTTTATATATTTGCGCGGTGTAGTTTTCAACGGTGCGGTAGGAGATATTTAGTATCTTTCCGATCTGTTTGCTAGTGTATTTATGTAAAGAGAGGAAAATTACATCCCATTCTCGTTGAGTAAACAAATTAGTGGGTGGCTGGAACATAATAGAAGCAGGCAGTTTCCCATGATATAAGCGGGTCAGTGAAAAATCCTGAGCTTTCCATAAATGATAGATGATCCCTATACAGTCGCCATTATCATGATAAATAGGTGACTTTTCACAAAAGTAAGATGATAAAGTTTGAGTTTCTCCCCATACATGGGTTTCTAGTGAAACGTATGATTTTTCTTCTTTCATGACTTTTTGGTCATGATGAATATACGCCTCAGCAAACTCTGCACCATCCCAGGGAAGTTCATGATCGTAGAGTCCCTCAAAATCAAATGAATCTGAAAATCCCTTAATCTTATTCAATGCGTTGTTACCATAGATAAAGCATGAATTTTTATCCTTGATCCCCCAAGGCTCGTTACTTATTGCTAGCGTATTAATTATTTGAGGTGAAATGATCGACTTCTTACTCATATCAATATTCCTTTTTTATGTCTGATTAATATAATCAGTTAAATTTTTTACTACTAACGGTGATAAATCTTTCAGGGATATAAAGATCAAGGTTTTTATATTTACATCTTTTGAAATATTAACTATTTGTTATTAAATTATGGCTGGTTTTAATTTGAACCACGTAAATGATGTTTATCAAAGTATTTTATACGCTTTCAACGTTTCCAAAAATGAATAAAATCATTAATTATCTTGTTTCATCGCCAGCTCCAGGGAATTTATTAATAATATAAAAGTAATTAAGATGAATCTACTACCTGAAACTTTTCACGGAAAGTTTCAGGTATGTTTGTAGTGTCAGACGGTGTCACGTTGGGCTTCATTATTCTTCAATGAATTTTTCGGTGCGACTTTTGCAATACTGAAACCAGTAAAACCATAGATGAGTACTAAAAATACAGCGGTATAGCACTGAATTGCCCACGGTAGTAAATCAAGAGTACTGACGCCTAATGTTGTCGCCATATAAATACCGGCAGAAGTCCAGGGAAACAGTGGTTCGATGACAGTACAACCATCTTCTATTGTTCGGGACAGATTTTTATTATCCAGCCCCATCTGTTGATAAGCCCCTTTGAACAGCTCTGCCGGAATAAGCAGAGCCAGTTTGCCGTCACAAGTTGTAGCTGTTACCAGAATAGTCGTAGCTAAGGTTGCAGCGATGAGCTGCCCTGTAGTGTGAACAGTTTGTAGAAGCCAGTTAATGATGATGGTCAGAGCACCAGTAAGTGTTAGTGAACCGGCAAATGCGAATGCACAAAAAATAAGCAATATAGTTCCCATCATGGAAGACATGCCACCGCGATTAAGCAGGAGAGGGATATCATTCACGTTCCCGATAAGATGCCTTTCTTGTTCAGAGAACATGGAGAGATTGAAACCATCAATTAATGAATTGAGACCCTGCTTGATTGTAAATCCCTGAAGCCCTACACCGAGCACGATAGCTAGAACAGAAGCAGCAAGCATGATTGGTATCACTGGACGTTTTGTTATGGCTCCCCATGCAACTAGTGCTGGGGGCAAAATTAGCAATAGGTTGAAGTGATAGAGACTTTCAAGAGATTGAGTAATTGCTGTTATTTTTTCAGGAGTTGCTGAGTTGTCTGTCAAGTTTGTATGACCAGCGATAAAGTAAACGATGGTAGCTAAAAGGAAGCCCGGAATAGTGGTGTACAGTAAATGTTGAATATGGCTGTAAAGATCAGTATCGGCAACAATGGCTGCAAAATTTGTTGAATCAGATAGCGGTGAAATTTTATCACCGAAATATGCTCCTGAAACCACCGCACCTGCTGTAGCCGCTAATGAAACATCGAGACTGGCAGCTATTCCTATTAAAGCAACGCCTACTGTTCCGGCGGAGCCCCATGATGTTCCGGTACAAACAGAAATAACACTTGTAATAAAGAAGGTAGCGATAAGGATATATTGAGGGCTGATTAGCTTTAATCCCCAATAAACCATATAAGGGATTGTTCCGCTCAGCATCCAGGTACCAATTAATCCACCAACGCAAATTAGTATCATAATTACCGGCATTGCTTTGACTAATTTTTCCACGATGGCATTAATAATGTCATCCCAACGATAGCCTTGCCAAAAAGCCAGTAATGCAGCAATGACTGCTGATACTAGTAATAAAGACTCTATTCGGAGGCTTAATTGACCATAACCAATAATTAGCAGCAGGAGCATGGCTACAATGGGCAATATAGCCAGTCCCAAACTCAGTTTTTTCTTGTTATCCATTATAAATATCCCAATTTGCGGCAGGGTATTACAACAAAAATTACTCTATCAAAGAGACTGATTCTCTGATGATCAGTTCTCCTGAAAACATATTCATTTGTGGTGGTAGTTCTTTTTTAGCACTGAGATGTAATGCCATATTGGCGGCCCGTTGAGCCATTTTTTCAATTGGGTTATGTATTGTAGTTAAAGGAGGATAGAGATATTGGGCTGTGACAATATTATCAAATCCAACAATTGATAGCTGTTCAGGTAAATTAATTTTTCTCCGATGTAAAAATCTCATCATTCCTGCTGCCATTACGTCATTAAATGTTAGAACGGCAGTAAAATTGGTACGACAATTTAAAAGCTTTTCCGCTGCTTGTTCTCCTCCTTTTTCGTTAAATGGAGCACTAATAATCCAATCATTATCTATTGTAATGCCAGCTTGAGCCATTGCGTTATAATATCCTTCCAGTCGGAGTTTTCGATCATCAATAGGTAGATCAGCTGTTATATAAGCAATTTTACGATGGCCATTTTGAATCAGGTAATTGGTGGCAATCTGAGAAGCACTTATATTATCTAACCAAACACAGCGGTTAGCGATAGCCGGAACATAGCGATTTATAATGACTAATCCTGGAGTATGGGCGGCATAGCGTAATATATCTGCCTCACTCATTCTGCTAACATACGCGACTATGGCTTCACATCCTTGATTAATTAAAAAATCTAGGGCTGCTTTTTCGAGTTCCGCTTGATGTCTGCCATTACATACCATCAGCTTAGTTTCATTTTGGCGGGCAACCTTTTCGACACCACGAGCTAAAAGGGAAAAAAATGGGTCAGCCCAATTACCAGTTAGTAAGCCCAACATATTTCCACACCTTTTTGTTAACGCCAGAGCAGCTAAATTTCGACGATAATTTAATGCACGCATTGCTTTTTCTACACGTTCACGAGTACCCGGCTCAACATAAGTTGTATTGTTAATAACCCGGCTGACAGTTGCTACAGATACTCCTGCCTGATGTGCTACGTCTTTCATAGTTGCCATGTTTTTCCCCAGTAGTTCTGTAATGTAAATATGAAGCCGAATCATATACCAATTTATTCATATGATCATAAATGCCTTTGAGGGATTTATATCCAACTGAATAACAGGTTTTAATATAGAAGAGTATGACTTATGGATTTGATATATTGGGGAGGAATATATAAATCATAGTGATCTCTTTCACAAAGTGTTTTCAACTCCATCATTGAGTTAATCGATAGTTTTTCATAGATAATTTTAAAATATCGCTCTAATGTTCTTCCTGATATTTTTAGTTCGTCAGCCATATTTTTATTATTGACTCCTCGGCAGAATAAAAAAATTATTAACCATTCTTTTTCTGTCAGAACCTCACTAGGAGGAGTTAGATTGATGGATACAGAAATATCATTTTTAATATAATTATGTACTGAGAAATGGTTTGCTTCTTTAATATGGCAAATGATCCCCATACATGTATTGCTTTCGCTCATTAATGGGTATTTTTCACAAAAGTATGGTATTAATTTTTTTGTATTATTCTGAAAATAAGACCCGACGGATGATATCCGTTGCATAGATTGCAAAACCTTCTCGTCATGATCTTCAAATAATTGAACAAGGCCACTAAAGGGGGTAATTAACGCTTTCTCTGTATAGCCGGTGATGTCAAAACTTTCAGATAGTGTGTTTAATTCCAAAAATGCTTTGTTTGCATATATAAAACGGAGCTCCTTATCTTTTACGAACCATGGCTCATGACTTTTATCCCACATATTTGTTAACTGAGGGGTGATTTGACTCATATATAACCTTCAATAATAGTTGGGGGAATATACTAAAATATATTAGTAATTAGTAAGTCAGAGTTTATGGTTATAGGAGAGTAACCAATTTATTTTATAGAGAATGTGAGGGCAGATTGCTGTTCATGTAATTGGTTTCATGGAGTGCTAAAATGTGATCTGTGTAACATTTTTTCTCGGTGTTTGTCAGGTAAATGAATTCAGAGTGCCAAATAATTATCTTTTTTGGAAAAATCAACGGATTTCTTTCAACCTAATTTTTTTAAGATTAAATATATTTTTTATTGAGTAAGTGATTTTTTATAAATAACTTGTTTGTCGAGGTGAGGTTATTCTCTAAAATTTAGTTTTACATGGGTGATTAATTTTATTGAATTAGTTTATTGAAGGAATATAGGGAGGGAATAGGTAATGCTCTTTGAGTAAGTAATAAGATAAAAGATAATTTTATGTGACTTACATCTCATTTCTCAAATGCCTTTAATTATCAATAAAAAAAACAGACTATTTTTTCTTTTGATATATTCCTACTACAGTTTATTATTCGAGGCATGTTTCTCTTTTAATAAATAATGATAGGGCGCTTTATTTTATCTTGAAAAGATTATTTCAATAAACTGAAACATTAAATTGTCCTTATCTAAAATTAACAAGCTAATCATCTTGCAGGGTGAATGGCTATGTTTTTTATTGCACTTTTTATTTTACCTAAGCCAAAAATGGTAATGCTCATAATGTGCAGCTTTAAGGCAAAAGGAGTTAGTGGTGAATCCGTTTGAATATTATTATCAGTGGGAACTTGATTACCTAAGGCAACTTGCAAAAACCGCACGTGAAGAAAAATCGCATCTTGGTGATGTGCTCAGTGGCAGAGACCCTGATGCAGAAAGAGTTAATGAAGGTTTTGCTGCTTTAATGGCTCGTTTGAGTCAGAAAGTCAATGATGCCTTTCCTGAACTGACGCAGCCGTTACTACAAAAATTACAGGCACAACCGATAAAAGGTATTCCTGCAACCAGTATTGTGCAATTTGAGAGTGGATCACAGGGTGATTTTGCTTTTTCCATACCAGCAGGAACTGAAGTTTATACTCATCACCAACAGCCATTTGTAATGTGCCGTGAATGTTCTATCGAGCCTTTGGAATTATTGTCCCGTGAAATGACTCATCAGGTACAGACAACTAAAATCACCTTAAAATTTCGTTATAACGGCCGGGAAGAAGAATGGTTGACCCAACCGATTAATCTGTTCCTGAGTAGTGATGAGCAGGTGGCTGATGCTTTGATGCTGGGGCTGACACAATATTATGATGGAGCTGAATTACATCACAATGGGCAGGTTTATCAAGCTCACGGCGATCGGTTTGAACCACGCTCAGGAGCTTCTCGATTGGCTCTGTCATCTGCGGTAGGGGATAACTGGGCACCACAGCTACTGGTTGAATCACTTTATCTGCCACATATTAACCAATTCCTGAATTTGCCTCTACCGACAATGGCAAAACGACTAAAACTGGCTGAACAGCGTGAATTCAGTGTTGTTTTATCGTTGAATACAGTATTGCCACTATCAGCCGCTCAGGTTGAATCTGCATTTTTACTGAATTGCGTTCCTGTCGTTAATATGGCATGTAACAGTCAGGTCACTCTCCCTTTTAGACCTGAAACCGCTCGTTATCGTTTACCTCTAATACCGAATCAGGGAGTTTTGCATATTACAGGTATTGAACTGAAAAACGAGCCGAATACAGAAGAAGAAAAGCGCGGTGATGAATATCTGTTTTATCCGGTCAGCCTGCTTACTGGCATGGAGCGTTATCATCCTGAATATAATAGGGCCTGGTTCTATTCGCTTGAAGTCATTAAAGATGCGCTAGGCAGAATACAGTACGAACTGATTTTTTATGACAGCAAAGCGGAGCTGATGCGTAGACCTCCTGAGCGTGAATTTATCTGCCATTTTTATGGTATTGAACAATATCAGGAACCTCTTGCGATAGGTGAAATCTGTCAGTCTGGTGAAAATATTCCTGAAGTTTTTCAATTAAAAAATATCACATCAACTTCACAAACTTATCCTCCGGTTGTTGATAGCCATCGTCACTGGGATTTGTTGTCACATTATTCTGTTGGCAGCCATTTATTGGAGACGGTTGCATCGGTCAAACAATTATTACTGGATTTTGATTTATACACAGATACCAATCGCTCATCCAGCCGGAATATCCAGCGCATGATCGGAGGGATTGCCAATATAGAAGCAAAATGGGGAGATAGGATAATCCGAGACAGGCCCGTTCGTTGCCTGCTGGTCACTCTGATGCTGGATGAAACTGCTTATATTGATATCGGTGAAATGTATCGATTTGCCAATTCACTCTACCAATTTTTCCCATTCTGTCTTGCTCAGGGAACGTGGCTGCGGATGCGAGTGCTCAGCCAGCTTTCAGGGACAGAGTGGTATCTGTCACCTTCAATGATTCAGGGTTATCGCTCAATTATGTAAGGAGTTTTCACAATGGATGGATTAGTTTTTACATGTCAGATAGGTTCACTGCCACTCACTACATTTCAGGTTATAGATTTCAGCTTACAAGAAGGGTTGTCACAACTCTTTCACTTATCAATGACAGTAGTCAGTTCTTTTGACAATGTTGGACTCAGTGAACAATTAGGTGCCAGCGCCGCTTTGACAGTTATTCGGGATGGTGCGATTGAGCGAACGATCAATGGCGTTGTGGCAGGAGCAGAACAGGGAAATACCGACGGACGGCGTACCTATTATACTTTCATTATCCGACCGGAAATGTGGCTAATGACCCTCAATCAGGATAGCCGGATTTTCCATCATCAATCCGTGCCGGATATTCTCAGCCAGTTGCTGAAAGAGCACCGCATTAAAGCAGACAGCAAATTCTACAAAGATCACCAACAGCATTCGATACGTGAATATACCACCCAGAAACGAGAGTCTGCCTATGAATTCTGGTGCCGGCTGGCGGCGGAAGAAGGCATCATGTTTTGGTTTGAGGAAGATAAACTATTTTACAGTAACTCCCACCTTGGCATGCTGGCAGCGCTGACTCTGACCTACAACGTGCAGGCAAACACGGATAACAGTGATTCGACTGCATGGCAGTGGAATTATGGCGAATATCTGTGCCCGGATGAAACGATCCATAAAGATAATAACTTCCTCCGGCCTTCTTATCCGCTACAACATGCGGCGGCGTTGGACGATGGCGGCAACCACTCTGTCTTTGAAAGTTATGGTCGTTTTCAAATAGATGCAGAAGGTCGCCCTTTTACTCAATTGCGTCTGGAGCAGTTACAGAACCAGAGCAAAGTCGGTAAAGCGAGTACTAACTGTATAAAACTAAGACCCGGTCGGATCTTTGTTTTGCAATCCCATCCGATTATGTCGATGAATGATCGCTGGCAGGTTGTTACTGTCACACATCATGGTCATCAACCACAGGCTTCTGGTGATGCAGGAGAAGGAACAACATTAACCAATAATGTTACGTTTATTCCCGGAAGACAGGATTGGCGTCCACCATTCCGCCATAAACCGCTGGCAGATGGGGATGAAGTGGCAACAGTCGTGGGGCCGGCAGGTGAAGAAATCTATGTTGATAAACATGGCGCGATTAAAGTCCATTTCCATTGGAACCGTTATGATGAAGCAGATGATCGAGCTTCATGCTGGGTACGTGTAGCACAGGGCTGGAACGGTAATGGCTACGGTTTTATGGCAATTCCGCGCATCGGCCAGGAAGTTATTATTTCCTACCTTAATGGTGATATTGATCGCCCGATAGTCACTGGATGTACCTACAACGGACGCAATCGGCCGCCATTGGATCTGCCGGCAGAAAAGACACGTACGACATTTAAAACGCATACTCACAAAGGGGAAGGGTTTAATGAACTTCGCTTTGAAGATGCCAAAGGCAGTGAAGAGATCTATATCCATGCCCAGAAAGATCAGCTTATCCAGATAAACCACGATAAAACCCAGCGTGTGGGTCACGATGAAAGTCACAATGTACTGAATAACCGGAAGCATGAAGTCGGCAATGATGAATTTATTCGGATCATGCATGAACAGCATGTTCAGATTGACCTGAATCAGTTTGAAACTATCACTAAAGATCGCAAAACCCGCATTAATAATAGCTGGGAGGAGAAGATATTCGCAGATCACCTGCAAGAAATCGGCAGGGATAAAACTGCTAAGGTCAATAACAATTATACGCTGAATGTGGTTAATAACATTCAGACCCTGACCAAGATGCATTCGTTACAGGCCAGTGAATCCGTACTAATTAAGGGCAAAGCGGGTTCGATTCTGCTGGATGGGCAAGGAGTCACAATTACCGGAAAAATTACCTTACAGGGAAATGTCACTGTAATGGGAGGTAGCCCGGGTTCGGTTCCATCTTTAGATGGCTCAGCCAATGAAGGTTTGGCAATGGCAGAGGATTGCAGGGAAAAAGCCAAAAAGCTCAAGGAGTCATCTGAATAATGTCTTGGTTACCCGATTGTTCTGAGCACTGGATAGTGGACTACTCATTCACCAACAAAGAGGGGGATTTGTTCTCTGCACAGGCGATTATTCATGCTAAAAGTGAACGTCAGGCGCTTTCTGAGCTGGTGGAGTATTTGCTGAATGTAGGGCATTCCCCCGGCCAATATCAAACCATTCAGCCATTATTGGATTATCTCACCACCAGTTCTCGACAGGAGTTGCCATTGTTGCGACATTTCCGGCAAGGGCAGGAACAGGGTGAACGTGTGATGTCATTGAATGAACGTAATAATAGCTTACCTCTGCCTGCTGAGCGTGGTGTATTGCAATTTGTTGTTACAGACAGCATGCCGGAAAAACCTGAGACGAAATATCGTTATGCTGTGTTGGATGCTGCTGTTTATCGTCAGGTCATGGGCAGTTTTTTAAGCGCTGACCTAATGGTTTCTAACCTGCGCTGGGAAAGCTTGTTTCAGGGGGAAACCCAGGTCACTTTGGAAGATAGTGCTCCTTATTTGGTGGAATTAACGGAGAGTGGTGATGCGTATTCCCGCTTCCGGCAAATAATTACTCAACCAATGGCATCAGCGTTGGGTATTTTTATCGAAAGTGACCAGCCTTTTAGTGCGTTACGTAATCACTTGCGTAAATTCACCTATCTGAAAAACGAACAACAGCAAACATGGATGTTCTATCGCTTTTATGTTCCTTTGGGATTGATTCCACTGCTGAAAAGCTTACCGGATGAGAAGTTGATGCACTTTATGCACCCGATTCAGCAAGTTGGGTATTTCGATTCTCAGACTAAGCAATATTACTCCTTGTCTCTGGCTGAAAATGCACTGGATAAGGATAAAACCGCGCCCGTCACCATCAACGCTGCTTTAATCAGTAGCCTTGCGGAACAAACACAACAACGTGCGCTCGCACAAATTGTCAAATTCATCGAAGAGACACAACCCGAACTTACATCACAGCAAAAAGCACAACTCCCTACGTTTGTACTGCAACAAAGCAATCTGGTTTGTCTGGCTGGATTTGCTCATCAACGCTCAGTGCTTTACTTGGTGGCGGCCAGAAGTTTGGCTAGTGATGATGAAAAACTGTGGTTACGGGCATGGGAGCATGCGTGTGCAGAATCTCAGGCGCAAGAAGTAAGGGCGCTGAGTTGTTATGAGTATTGTTTTAACAATAGTTTTAAGAATCGGATTGCAAAATAACATAGGAAAAAAGAGAAATGGACAGTGTTGATTCTATCTTTACGAAAACTGGCGAAGCTGTTGAGACAGCTTCTGAAAAAGCAAAACAGGTCTTTGAAAAAATAGTTGATGAGGCGCAGGCGCGTATGCCACATCAGCTGGACATGGATACTGTTGTCAGACCGTGTGATGCCAATATCAGGCCGATTTATCCTGTCAGATATGCTTATATGAATTTTTTTGGTGACGAATTGTTAAGTGCTCAATTACCGCCACCAATAAGTGCTTTTATTGATCCTTATGATGATTCATTAAGTGCAAGCGTTTTGAGGGGATATAGCATCCGAATGCCAAGAGCTGGCTGGATTTATGTCAAAGAAGAAGGGCCAATTAAAACCAGAGGTTCTCAACGGGATGGAAAACTATTAATTTTCAAATTCAGCCCTGAAATTGTCACCCTAGAAGGCAAAAGAGGGATGGTCACCAAATATACCAAGTATGAGCAAAAAGCTGGGAGTTCTGCGTGGGAAGAAATTCATCCAGCCAGTGGTACAGCAGGTTTAGGCTATCCTTTTCTGGCAATTGATAAAGATGTGACCAAAATCAGTATCGTTTACAGTGAAGTCAAGCTCTCTAAATCTATCCTGAAGAAAATGGATAATGACAAAGTGTTTCGAAGGAATGCGATGCAATTTGTAGATTTAGATAGTGAACAATCAGATTATGCCATTGATGCCAAACAAGAGCATTTCGACGGATTAGTGGAGGATTTTAAAGATCCAGAAAGACAATTTCAGACATACAAAAAACAATTATCTGATCCAGCTTTGCAATCTGCTGATTTAGGAGATATCTCGATTGATGGTAGTTTTTTCATGAATTCAGATATGGAAATGCGTTATATAGACAGCCTTATCTGCCCTCATTACAAGGACAAAGCGAAGATTGTGGTATTGAATGATCCTGTGGGGTATCAGCGTGATATTTTGATGGCGTATATGCTACTTTCAGCGTGGCAAATAAATTATGCAGCGACCTATATACATCCTATCTCTATAGGGCAATTTGTTGAACAAATGGAGAAGTCCAAGGATGAAAAAATTAAAAAATATTTTAAGGATTACATTAGTCAAGAGAACTGGAGAACTTGGTGGCCTAAATTAAATGCCCCAATTTCTGAAACAACAGCAAAACTTAAAAAAATAGTCAGCCTCTATAAAGTTTTTTTTGAGAAAAATTATCTTTCAGATCAAAAAGGGGGATTAGCACATTATTTTAATTATTTTTTCTCTGTAACTAAAAAAAAGGATGTTATTACTGAAAGCGATGCCAGAGAATTCAGCGTGTTTTGCTCTTTATTTTCTGAATTAATCGGTCCGTTATCTTATTCTGAAATAGGGATAAGACGGATAGAACAACTATTAGGAGGAGCACAGGCATCTGAATCAGGCAGTACATGGGCTGTTATCGGTAATGGTATTGTTAATACATTGGGTCATGCTGGTGCTGATAAAACACTGGTCGCTAAAAATCTCATATTGGGAGTAGATATATTATTCGAGGCTATTGGTCCAGTTTTTGGGAAGTTTTATGTATTCCTTGCAGAAAAAACACATAAAAAAGCACTAGACTTGCATGTTAAAAGTATAGAAAAAATAACACAGATTTTGATACCTAAGTGTCTGGCAATTTTGGGAATACGTATAGAGAAAGGTCAATATGCCGCATTGACAGAAAAAGATTTTTATAAGTTTCTGAAACAGATAGAACCCAAAGAACAATCAGGATTTTTTAAAAAGTCTGCGAGTAAATTTAAACATTATTTTCAGAAAGAAGGACTAGAGAAAGTGTTTGATTGGGATAAGCGTATTAATAATTATACAGGTCGTCAGAAAATAAAAATTCCTGTTATTCATTATGAACAGCCTAAGTTCAATGCAGGAATAAAATTCTTTCAGCATAATAACCAATATATTAGTCATTTATTGGATAGTGGTTTAGTGGGATTGGATTTGTTTATGAAGGCTTATACGCTAAATACGTTATTAGCTCAGTCGCGTTTCGATAAAAATTCGCCTTTTGGTACAAACAGGCTCCCTATGTATTTTGCTGGTACATTCATGAACACCATATTAGGTGGGTTTCTTGCTGTAAGGGGAGCTTCTAATCTTATTAGTAGGGGAATAATTAGTACTGGAACATTAATGCCAAAATTGGGTAGTCCGGCTATAAGGGCATTAATCGGCAAAGCATCAAGTAAGATGCTACTGAACAGCGCAAACATAGTCGCTTTTACACGGTTAGGTATCGGTATTTCTGGGGTAGGTAGTGCGATTCTGTCTTATACTGATGCTGTCAATTCTTTTGAATTAGGTAATAGGGGGGAAGGATATTCCCATATCTCGATTGGTTCAGGTACCTTATTGATGACGCTCGCATATGGGTATGCGGCGGCAACTACTACATCTACCACAACAGGAGCTGTAGCTGGAGTAGTTGCGGTGGACGCAGCTGCAGTTACATTGACTGGGGCTGCTTTAGTATTTTTTTGGGCAGGAGTCTTTATTGCTATTCTAGGAACTCTATATCTTCTTATATTTAGTAAGGATGAGTTTGAAAACTTATTACAAAACTGCTTTTGGGGAAATGGGGAAAAATATGCTTTTTGGAGTAGAGATAATCCACGCCCCCCTAAAATTGAAGTACAATTCGAGAGAATAATAGAAATGAGTGATGCAATCAGAAATGCGTCTAAAGTGGAATATCAGGAGTTTGCTAATCTTTTTATGACACCAACGTTAAAAAAAGAGTTTAAAGATAAAAAAGCGATATATAGTTTCACATTACCCAATTTTCAATGGGGAAAATCGGAGATTTTTTATCAGGTGATACCTTCTTCCCTTTCTGCGCTTTCGGCTGGCTCACCATTTGTGCCTATTGCACCTAATGTTATTACGTCAGACATTAGTACACGGCAATCAGCTAAAAATAATTTTGAAGAGTTAATGAAAGCAGAATATAAAACATTAACTGATGGAGGTGCTTTAACAACTTTGACAATAGAAATGGACTCACTTGAAGCCTCACACAGTAAAATATTTTGGTATTATATGCCAACCAAAGATGTTATCGCTCCTCTTCGTTATGAATGGGGTAAGGAACCGATAATAGAAAATGCCATTTATGGCTATGATGATGAAGTACTACGTAGCAAAATTGGTATATAAAAAGGATTATCTTATGAATAGAAAATATTCTATCAGAAATAATATTATTGAAACTGAAAAATTTTCAGAGTTATGTCCTGACTCTGTAAAAGAAAAATTAGATAAAATAAATAATAAAAAGGCAAGAAAAATAGCATGCCTAGAGAGTATTAACGATAAAGAATGTTGTCTAATAAATAGTTTGAATTTAATGCGGCGTTTTTTTATTTATTTGTTTTTTATTGGTTCATTAATTGGCATGGGGACATTTTTTCATCATTATTTAAAAGTATGGAGCGCGAGTGAAGAAGATTATTTTAGAAGTGTGGATTATGCAAAGAAAAAATATGGTGAGTATTTTTATTTAAACCCTAACGTGCTGGGTTATCAAAAAATGTATGAGTATATTGCTCATGATAAAAGTATTTCACTTTTAAAATACTGGCATATTCGCTATTCCAAAGATGGATTTTATGACGAAGAACGGGCAAGATATTTTTTAATGACAGATGGTGGATTTTTCTTACTTTACTTCTTTTTTATTATTATTTCTTTTTGTTTTTTACTTAGGGTTCGTACTATTCCTCCTTTTATCATAGATAGAGAAAGGCAGATTTTTTATACTTGGTTAAAAGGGAAGGTATATGTGGCCAATTATGCTCAGTTAGAGGTCTATAATGCCTCAGGTAATTTAGGCTTAAAAACTTGTGGATACGATAAAAATAATAACCTTATTAATTATTTTTACTCACCTAAATTTCCAAATATTTTCAATACAAATATAGATATAGAATATTTACTTATCTTTGTCTCAAAATATTTTGTGCAAGGAAAAGACGCTGTTAGCTTAGTTGATTTTAAACGTAGAAAATCATTTTTCTGGTTACGTGAAGAGCCAAAGCCAGCAGATTGGGAAGCTCAGGTTGCCGCAATTTTAGCTGAAGTAGAGCGATTTGGACCACCTCATGTTTCTGTATCTGAAAAAACTTCTAAGGAACAGATTTAATAAAAATAATTCTAAGGTGTCTACATAACTTGCTATCAGAGCGTTCAAAACGCTCTGTAATTATTTTGAAAGGATTATTTTTAAAATAGTGAATGATGTGGAAAAATAGGCGATGAAAGGCATGGATTATAAAAATAATAGAGATGAAAAAATTAATAGACTATCAACAGTATGCGATCCTTTTTTGGATGAAGACATTGGAATTCTTGATTCTAAAGGCCAAATAAAAGAAGAGGGTTTTATTAATTTAATTGATGATGAAAAATGTGAAATACGCTTTGGTAGCATCAATCATGGTGAAAAGATTTTACTTTTTTCTTTAATTGGTTTTTTATTGGGTTTTTGTTTTTTTATTAATAATGTTATTAATACATGGAAGGTTAATGAGTACTTTCATTTAATGACTGTTAGTATTCTCAAGGAAAAGTATGGGGAGAATTTTTATATGAATCCTAAAGTACCAGATGATGATAAGATTTATGCATATATTGCTGATGCACAGAGTATATCTTGGTCTCAATATTTTTATATTCGTTATATGGATAATGGTTTTTATGAAAAATCTAGGGTGCGAGAAAATTTATTACTAGATGGTGGTTTTTTTCTATTTTTTGTTACAATGATTTTAACTCATGTGTGGCTATTTTATTTGTTTTATAAAGTATCTCCTTTTGTTATTGATCGAGAAAAACAGCTGTTTTATACATGGCGCAAGGGAATAATGTATGTTGCACGTTATTCTCAGGTGGATGTTGTTAATATACATAATATTATGTACTTAAGAGTTTATGGATTTGATAAAAAGAATAAATTGAGGATTTATTCTTTTGCGCCTCGTATTCCTAACCTAATAGATGATGTAATAAGTAAAAAGTATTTATTAGCCTTTATGGCAAAATATTTGATACAAGGAAAAGAGTCAGTTAGTTCAGTAGATTTTAAACGCCAATCATCAATATTTACTTTATGTAAAAATTCAAAACCAACCGACTGGGAACAACAGATTTCAGCAATCTTAGCAGAACTAGACAGGCTTGGGCCGCCGAGAAAGGCTACTGACCCCAAATAGCAGTTGGAAAAACAGTTAAACAGCAAAAAACCGTCATTGAGTATCTTTTGTTATAAAAAAAAGATATTAATGACGGTTTAAGTATAATTAGGTTGAATTAGAGTTTTGTAAATTGTTTATTATCTAATACCTTGGAAACTTCTTTATTCAAAATATTCAGCAGAAGAATTGAACGAGTTTCTCCATCTGGTTCGTTATAAATTGCCTGAATCCCTTCAAAAATCCCTTCAGTTATCAGCACAGTATCACCGGAAACAGGGGTTTCTGGTGCAGTGAATTCCTGTTCAGTCGCATTCATTAATTCATCGATTAATTGTTGTGGGACAACCGCTGGGTATGTACTGAAACGGATAAAGTGATTAACCCCCCGCGTTGAATTAACTGTGGTGGTATGAATCACTTCTGGATCAAAGTTCACAAAAAGGTAGTTCGGAAAAAGAGGTTCGGTTACGGTCGTTCTTTTGCCCCGTATAATTTTTTCAATTTTGGCTGTGGGTGTCAGGCAAATGACATCCTGTCTCTCCAGGTTTTCTATCGCCCGAGAGATTTGCCCGCGTTTACAATAAAGAAGATACCAATTTCCCATAATATTCCGACTCCATTACACAATGTACTAAGCATAACAAAACCGATATACCAGAATCACCTATAAAATGAAGCATAACAAAACTGATATAAGCAAATCATATATAAAGTGAAAATGTGTTTAAAGAAAATGACCTGTTTTTAAAGGCCAAAATCCATATCTTATACACCTTATCTTTCAAGTTGCCTCTTTGTTGACTGAACAAATTCGTTTCCGACGAATTTGACACTCTCCTGCCGCCACGGTGCGTCTTGAAATCTATTGTGTATTATTATTAAACAGATAATCGTTTCATTTTACTTATCATTATGAATTAAAATGATTTTTATAGATAAAATTGCAGAATAGTTTATTTTTTGAAAAACGCATATTAAGAGGATAGCACTATTTTATTGGTGTAAATGAATAGCTTAAAATTTATCTACGTAATCAGACGTTTTTCATGCAATTTGGTAAGCAGGAATGGAGGCTGAACAACGTTTCTCTGTGTCTTAGCAAGTTGACCCACAAGAATACAATAAATTCATTGATTTTTAGTGAGTTATGGGTTTACCTTGTAACCTGCATTCGAGAGCTTATAATGTCCTTCCCCCTTAAAAATCGGCATAATTGAATAATATGAAATACCGCGATCTAAGAGACTTTCTTTCCTTGCTGGAACAATCTGGTGAATTAAAACGAATTAGTATGGAAGTTGATCCCTATCTGGAAATGACCGAAATCGCGGATCGTACTCTTCGTGCCGGTGGGCCTGCCTTGTTGTTTGAAAATCCAAAAGGATATTCGATGCCGGTTTTGTGTAATCTGTTTGGGACACCTAAACGGGTTGCGATGGGGATGGGGCAGGATGATGTTAAAGCTTTGCACGATGTTGGCAAGTTGCTGGCTTTTCTCAAAGAGCCGGAGCCACCAAAAGGTTTTCGTGATTTGGTTGGTAAGTTGCCTAAATTCAAACAAGTTTTAAATATGCCAACCAAGCGCCTCAGTTCTGCGCCTTGTCAGGAGCTGGTCTGGGAAGGGGATGACGTTGATTTGACCCGAATCCCGGTGATGCACTGTTGGCCAGAAGATGCTGCTCCTTTGATTACATGGGGCCTGACCGTAACCAGAGGGCCAAATAAAGAACGCCAGAATTTGGGTATCTATCGTCAGCAAGTTTTGGGTAAAAATAAGCTTATTATGCGCTGGCTATCACATCGCGGTGGGGCACTCGATTTTCAGGAATGGTGTCAGGCTCATCCGGGGGAGCGTTTTCCTGTTTCTGTCGCTCTGGGTGCGGATCCTGCCACAATTTTAGGCGCTGTTACGCCAGTACCTGATACCCTGTCTGAATATGCTTTTGCCGGATTGTTGCGTGGGCATAAAACGGAAGTTGTGAAATGTTTATCCAATGAATTGGAAGTGCCTGCCAGCGCTGAGATTATCCTCGAAGGGTATATTGGGCCGGATGAAATGGCACCGGAAGGGCCATATGGTGACCATACTGGTTATTATAATGAAATAGATATGTTTCCTGTATTTACCATTACTCACATTACCCAGCGTCGTGATGCTATCTACCACTCTACCTATACAGGGCGCCCACCGGATGAACCGGCTGTATTGGGCGTTGCATTGAATGAAGTGCTGGTACCGATCCTGCAAAAACAATTTCCTGAAATTGTCGATTTTTATCTACCTCCTGAGGGTTGTTCTTATCGGCTTGCCGTCGTTACGATGAAAAAACAATATGCAGGGCATGCCAAACGGGTCATGATGGGTGTTTGGTCATATCTGCGGCAATTTATGTACACAAAATTTGTGATTGTCTGTGATGATGACATTAATGCCCGAGACTGGAATGATGTTATCTGGGCAATAACAACGCGGATGGATCCGCAACGGGATACTGTCTTAATGGAAAATACACCAATTGACTATCTCGATTTTGCATCACCTGTTTCTGGGCTTGGCTCAAAAATGGGATTAGATGCAACCAATAAATGGCCGGGAGAGACACAAAGGGAATGGGGGCGTCCGATTGTCATGAGTGATGAGATCCGGGCCCGTGTCGATGAAATTTGGGATCAATTAGATATTTTGAAGCGATAAGAGGGAACGCATGACAACACTAAGCTGTAAAGTGACATCGGTTGACTCCATTACAGATACAGTTTATCGGGTTCGTTTATTACCTGATTCGCCTTTTTCTTTTCGTGCAGGGCAATACCTTATGGTAGTGATGGATGAGAGGGATAAACGCCCCTTCTCTATGGCATCATCGCCATCAGAAAAACAGACGATTGAATTGCATATAGGGGCTTCTGAATTGAACCTGTATGCAATGGCGGTGATGGATAGGATCCTGGATCAGAAAGTTATTGATATTGATATTCCACACGGGCAAGCGTGGTTTCGTGAAGACAGTAAAAACCCGATGCTATTAATTGCAGGAGGAACCGGATTTTCATATACCCGTTCTATTTTACTGGCTGCCTTAGAGAACGATCCTGAGCGCGAAATTGCAATTTATTGGGGTGGGCGTGAGCTGCAACATCTCTATGATTTGGGTGAATTACAGTCTTTAAGTGAACATTACTCTAATTTAACCGTCGTTCCTGTGGTTGAGCAGGCTGATGGTAATTGGCGGGGAAGGACGGGAACTGTATTAAGTGCTGTTCTGGAGGATTTTGGCAATTTAGCTCCGTATGATATTTATATCGCCGGCCGTTTTGAAATGGCTAAAATTGCTCGTGAACGGTTTTGCAGTGAGCGTGATGCTTCTCTTGAGCGTATGTATGGTGATGCGTTCGAGTTTATCTGATTTATACACTTCGTCTTTCAAGTTGCCTCTTTGTTGGCTGCGCTTGTTCATCACAGTCACATAGTTAGCTATGCTCTTGGGGATTTACTCCCTTGTCGCCGCGACGCATCTTGAAATCCATTGTGTATATACCTACCATCTGGTGAGCAATAATAAAAAAACCCGCCCCTGACAGGCGGGAAACTACGGCAACAACTTATTCGAGTGATGCAATAGATAAGACAGACAAGGGGAAAATACTCACAAATAATCGTCAGATACTCCGATAGCTAAACTCTTTCAATAATCGTGGCAATGCCCTGACCCAGCCCGATACACATGGTTGCTAATCCGAACTGGACATCTTTACGCTCCATCAGATTCAGCAAGGTTGTTGTGATCCTGGTACCAGAACAGCCCAATGGATGACCAAGTGCAATAGCACCGCCATTCAGGTTAATTTTGTCATCCATACTATCCAGCAGATTCAGGCCCTTCATACATGCCAGAGACTGGGCAGCAAACGCTTCGTTTAATTCAAACAGGTCAATATCCGAAAGAGCCAGGCCGGCTTTTTTCAATGCCAACTGTGTTGCAGGAACAGGGCCATAGCCCATGATGGAAGGATCACAGCCAACAACTGCCATTGAGCGGATACGGGCGCGAGGCTTCAATCCCAGTTCACGTGCTTTACTTTCACTCATAACCAGCATTGCTGATGCACCGTCTGAAAGTGCTGAAGAGTTACCGGCGGTTACACTACCCGTGACTGGGTCAAAGACAGGGCGCAGACCAGCTAAATCTTTCAGGTTAGTATCCGGGCGGATAACCTCATCAAAATTAACAAGCTGAATGTTTCCGTCAGCATCGTGCCCGTGAAGAGGGGCAATCTCACTGGCAAAGGCTTTTGATTCTGTCGCCTGTGCAGCGCGCTGATGTGAACGCATAGCAAATTCATCCTGCATTTCACGGCTGATACCATGCATTTTTGCCAGCATTTCAGCGGTCAGGCCCATTACACCGGCAGCTTTTGCTACATTACGGCTTAATTTAGGGTGGAAATCGACACCATGAGTCATCGGCACGTGGCCCATGTGTTCAACACCACCAATCATGGCAATATTGGCATCTCCCGTCATGATCATGCGGGTAGCATCATGCAATGACTGCATCGAAGAACCACACAGACGGTTAACGGTAACCGCGGGTACTGAATGAGGAAGCCCTGCCAGCAAAGCTGCATTACGGGCAATATTAAATCCTTGTTCCAGTGTTTGTTGTACACATCCCCAAGAGATATCATCGATCTGCTCAGGTTGTACTGAAGGATTACGTTTAAGGAGTGACTTCATCAAATGTGCTGAGAGATCTTCGGCACGGGTCTGACGGAATACTCCACCTTTTGAGCGCCCCATTGGGGTACGGATACCATCAATAATGACTACGTTTTCCATGTTTTCAGACCTCACGCTGTTTCACCTGAATTAAAAGCAAGTTTTGCTGCCGCAGGATAGTAACTTTCATTGCTCTCAGCTTTCGCTTTCAGGCCGGCTGGAACCTGATAAAGTGCACCTAAATGGGCATAGCTTTCAGCCAGTTTCACATAGGCTGCTGTTCCCATTGTATCCAGATAACGGAAAACGCCACCGTGGAATGGAGGGAAACCTAAACCATAAACCAGCGCCATGTCTGCTTCTGCCGGGCTGGCAATAACACCCTCTTCCAGACAGCGAACAACTTCGTTAATCATTGGGATCATGGTACGTGCAATGATATCTTCGCCAGAGAAAGTCTGTTTAGGCTGACTTACACCTGCCAGTAACTGATCGGTGGTTTCGTCCTGCTCTTTTTTCGGTTTACCTTTTCTATCCTGAGTGTATTTATAGAAACCAACACCATTTTTCTGGCCGTAACGCTGGTTTTCAAATAAGACATCAATGGCATCCCGATAATCGCGGCTCATACGCTCAGGAAAACCTTGTGCCATAACGCTCTGTGCGTGATGGGCAGTATCAATCCCAACCACATCAATAAGGTAAGCAGGACCCATCGGCCAGCCAAATTCTTTTTCCATGATTTTGTCGATTTGACGGAAATCACCACCATCTCGCAATAACATGCCAAAGCCGGCCAGATATGGGAATAGAACACGGTTTACGAAAAAGCCCGGGCAATCATTCACAACAATCGGGGTTTTGCCCATTTTGCTGGCATAGGCAACAACAGCAGAAATTGTTTTTTCTGATGTTTTTTCTCCACGAATGACTTCAACCAGCGGCATGCGGTGAACCGGGTTAAAGAAGTGCATACCACAGAAGTTTTCTGGTCGCTTCAGTGACTTGGCTAATTCAGTGATGGGAATAGTGGAAGTGTTGGATGCCAGAATACAGTCATCATTAATATGAGATTCAGTTTCTGCCAGAACTGCCGCTTTAATTTTCGGGTTTTCAACAACGGCTTCGACGACAACCTGAGATTGCTCAATACCGGCATAATTCAGTGTTGGTTGGATTGATGACAAAATTTTAGCCATCTTCATTGCATCCAGACGCCCACGCTCAAACTGTTTGTTCAGTAATTTAGCCGCTTCGTTCATGCCGAGATCCAGCGCTTTCTGATTAATATCTTTCATCAGAACCGGCACACCTTTACGTGCTGATTGGTAAGCGATGCCGCCACCCATAATACCCGCACCCAGAACAGCGGCCTGTTGAGGTGTTGAAACTTCTTTCAGATGTTTTTTTGCCAGACCTTTTACATACTGATCATTCAGGAAGATCCCGACCAAAGCACGGGCAACTGAAGTATGCGCCAGCATAACGAAGCTATCACTTTCCAGTTTTAATGCTTCATCGCGATTCAGAGTCGCTGCTTTTTCAATGGTTTTTACCGCAGTAATAGGAGCCGGATAATGAGGCCCTGCTACTTTCATTACCATGCCTTTTGCCACAGTGAAGCTCATGGTGCGTTCAATCGCATTAAGGCTAAGCGGTACTAGTTTAGGTTGACGGGCGGCTTTCCAGTCTAAATCACCCTTAATAGCCTGTTCCAGAATAGAAACAGCAGAGTCAACCAACTTTTCTGTAGGCACAACGGCATCAACCAAGCCATTTTTCAACGCTTCTTCAGCACCGATATCTTTGCCGGCTGTAATAATTTCAAGGGCATTATCAGTTCCGATCAAGCGTGGCATACGCACTGAGCCACCAAAACCCGGCATGATACCTAGTTTAGTTTCTGGTAAACCGATTCGAAGATCGGGGGATGCTACGCGAAAATCAGTGGCAAGTACCAACTCGCAACCACCACCAAGCGCATACCCATTGATTGCGGAGACTGTAGGAACAGCGAGGTCTTCAATTCGGTTGAAAATGTTATTAGCGAGATTCAGTAATTCATGCAGTTTTTCTGCCGGAGCGCTGAATAAGGATAAAAATTCTGTGATATCCGCACCGACGATAAAGGCCTGTTTTTCAGAACGGATTAATAGCCCTTTTAATTCAGATTGTTGTTCAAGGGTTGCAATTGCCTGATCCAGTGATGCAACAGTCTTGGTATCCAGTTTATTAATTGCGGCTGACGCATTGAAGATCAGTTCTGCAATGCCATCTTTCAGCCAGTTTACTTGAATAGTTTCACTTAGGTAGAGCATGTCATTCTCCTCAATGAGTGCATACCATCTGGTATGACCAGATACAGTTGATTGTGATTAGTGTGTTAAGTGAATGCAAACCAATGATTAATTTTTTGTAGGGCGGATCACAGGTAAGATTTATGATGGGAAGTGCTATTTTTTATTATTGCTTTGAAAAATATAAATATTATCAGTTAATTCTTATTAAGTTGATTTTCAGTGATGACACGAAAAATAATGTATTGTGGTAAAATTCAAATTCCGGCCAGATAACCCAAAGGTTCATAAAATGGAAAAGTTGGCACCTCTGTATCAAGAACATATTAAGATTTTGCAAAAGCGCACTAAAGAAATATTAGCACGCAGTCAGCTTGACGCCCTGCTTATTCACTCTGGTGAGTTATTACGAGTATTTCTCGATGATAGCCATTACCCGTTTAAGGCAAATGCACATTTCAAGGCATGGGTTCCTGTAACCAAAGTACCGAATTGCTGGTTGTGGATCGATGGTGTCAATAAACCCAAATTATGGTTTTATTCCCCAGTGGATTATTGGCACAGTGTGGAACCACTTCCTCACGGATACTGGACGGAAGAAGTGGAAATGTTCCATCTGGCCAGTGCCGAAGATATCAACACAGCACTGAATGGCTTTTCAAAACAACATACGGCCTACATCGGCGAACAAGTTGAACGTGCTAAATCGCTGGGGATCTCCGAGCATAATCTTAACCCCAAAGCCGTTTTAGATTATTTAAGCTTCCATCGTTCCTATAAGACAGATTATGAACTGGCCTGTATGCGTGAAGCGCAGAAGACAGCAGTGAATGGCCATATGGCGGCACATGATGCGTTTTTGTCAGGTGTCAGCGAGTTCGAAATCAATATGTTCTATCTGATCGCAACAGGCCACCGCGATACTGATGTTCCTTATGACAATATTATCGCTCTGAATGAAAATGCTGCTGTTTTGCACTACACAAAGTTGCAGCAAACTGTACCCGCTGAAATCCGCAGTTTTTTGATTGATGCGGGTGCAGAATATAATGGCTATGCGGCGGATATCACCAGAACTTATGCAGCGAAATCAAATAGTGAGTTTGCTTCTCTGATTAAAGGGCTGAATGACGAACAGCAGGCAATTATAACCACGATCAAAGCAGGAACTCGGTACACCGATTATCATATCAATATGCACTATCGCATAGCCAGGTTGCTGAAAAAGCACGATATCATTAATGGGATTAGTGAAGAGGCTATGGTTGAAAAAGGGCTGACAGCGCCGTTTTTCCCTCACGGGCTTGGTCACCCGCTTGGCTTGCAGGTACATGATTCCGCCGGATTTATGCAGGATGATACCGGAACTCATTTGGCTGCGCCGGAAATGTATCCTTATTTGCGTTGTACACGTGTTCTGGAGCCAAGAATGGTTTTGACCATTGAGCCGGGGATTTATTTTATTGAAACCTTATTGGCGCCGTGGCGTGTCAGCGAATATAGCAAACACTTCGACTGGAAAAAGATCGAGGCACTTAAGCCATATGGTGGTATTCGTATTGAAGATAATATCGTTATCCATGATGGAAAAATTGAAAATATGACCAGAGACTTACAGTTGCCGTAATGAAGCCTTATTTAATTCCAGCGGCTTCAGTCAGCTTTACTGAAGAAATAAAGAAAAGCCGTTTTATTACCCTGCTGGAGCATACCAGCGGGGTTGATGAAGCAAAATCGTTTATTCAACGTATCAAACAGCAATACCCAGATGCTCGGCATCACTGCTGGGCTTTTGTTGCTGGCGCTCCTGATGATTCTCAGCAGTTAGGGTTTTCAGATGATGGAGAGCCTACCGGAACCGCGGGTAAACCGATGATTGCACAATTGATAGGAAGTGGTTTAGGGGAGATCACCGCAATATCCGTCCGTTATTTTGGGGGGATTAAACTGGGTACTGGCGGGTTAGTGAAAGCCTACGGTAATGGCGTTCAGCAGGCGCTTAAGCTATTGGAAACAGAGTATAAAGTTCCACAGAAACAGTACCAGATACAATGTGAGTATGCACAAATCTCAATGGTAGAACAGTTATTACAGCAATTTTCAGGGCAAGTACTTGCCAGTGAATATACGGAAAATGTTACATTGCAAGTCTCATTACCTGCTACTCTTGCAGATGAAATAGGTAATAAATTACGTGACTTAAGTCGCGGTTCACTATTTTTAACATCAAAAGAATAATTATTTTGTCATACCGGATTTCGAAGGAACCTGCTGAATGCATTTTCGCACCATAACCCGTATTGTCGGGCTACTTGTCATTATTTTCTCTGTCACAATGATTATTCCGGGGTTGGTGGCATTGATTTACCGAGATGGTGCCGGCAGAGCTTTCAGTCAGACATTCATCTTTGCACTTCTGATTGGTCTGGTACTTTGGGTACCTAATCGGGAACAAAAATATGAACTGAAACCTAAGGAAGGTTTCTTGATCGTTGTACTATTCTGGACTGTACTGGGTAGTGTCGGTGCTTTACCTTTTATTTTTTCAGAAAAACCTAATCTTTCTATTACTGATGCTTTTTTTGAATCTTTCTCAGGATTGACGACGACAGGGGCAACGACACTCGTTGGGCTTGATTCTCTTCCTAAAGCCATTCTCTTTTACCGGCAAATGCTGCAATGGCTGGGAGGAATGGGAATAATCGTACTGGCGGTTGCGATCCTGCCTTTGCTGGGAGTAGGGGGAATGCAGCTTTATCGGGCTGAAATGCCGGGGCCACTGAAAGATAATAAAATGCGTCCTCGTATTGCTGAGACGGCAAAGACGCTCTGGCTGATTTATGTTTTGTTAACCATTGCCTGTGCGGTTGCCTTATGGGCAGCCGGGATGTCAGTTTTTGATGCCATTTCTCATAGCTTTTCTACTATTGCGATAGGGGGGTTCTCAACCCATGATGCCAGCGTAGGCTTTTTTAATAGCCCGACGATTAATACTATTATTGCAATTTTTCTGTTGATCTCTGGCTGTAACTTTGGTTTGCACTTTGCTGTGCTTTCAGGAAGAAGCCTGAAAGTCTATTGGCGTGATCCTGAATTTCGTATGTTTATCAGTATTCAGCTGGCATTGGTCATCATCTGTATGCTGGTTTTGTGGCAGCACTCCGTTTATGAATCAAAATTAAATGCACTGAATCATGCCTTCTTTCAGGTCGTGTCGATGGCAACTACAGCAGGGTTTACGACAGATAGTTTTGCTAAGTGGCCGCTGTTTTTGCCATTTCTGTTACTGTGCTCTGCATTTGTCGGCGGATGTGCCGGATCGACTGGTGGTGGTTTGAAAGTCATCCGCATCTTGTTGTTGTTTCTGCAAGGCTCCCGCGAATTGAAGCGGTTGGTTCACCCTAATGCGGTATACACAATTAAACTGGGGCGTAGGGCATTACCGGAAAAAATTATTGAAGCAGTTTGGGGGTTTTTCTCCGCTTACGCGTTGGTTTTCATTATTAGTATGTTGTTGCTGATCGCTACAGGAGTTGATGAGTTTTCTGCATTCTCTGCTATTGCCGCAACACTGAATAATCTTGGGCCGGGCTTGGGTACGGTAGCTGATAACTTCACTACAATGAACCCGACAGCGAAATGGGTTTTAGTGGTGACAATGCTGTTTGGGCGTTTGGAAGTTTTCACTTTATTAGTTTTATTTACGCCAACTTTCTGGCGCGATTAATCGAAGATACAGAGGCGTATTTATGAATTACCTATTGCTCTATTCCACACAGGATGGACAGACTAAGAAAATAATCATGCGTATTGCAGAAAACATTCGCCGGGCAGGTATCAATTGTGACTTGAGAGATCTTGCGACAGTCAATCATATGAATTTGCTTCCTTATAATAAGGTGATGATCGGGGCTTCAATACGTTACGGGAACTTTAATTCGGTATTACATAAGTTTGTTGTACGCCATCAAAAGCAATTGAATCAACTAACGACAGCTTTCTTTAGTGTCAATTTAACAGCAAGAAAACCAGAAAAAAGAACGCCTGAGACGAATGCGTATGTTCGTAAGTTTTTGGTAAAAAGCCCTTGGCAGCCAGATTTGTGCGATGTTTTTGCCGGAGCACTGCTTTATCCTCGCTACCGTTGGTTTGATCGCATAATGATTCAGCTCATTATGCGTATGACCGGAGGAGAAACTGATACAACAAAAGAGATTGAATACACCGACTGGGTTCAAGTGGATCATTTTTCTCAGACATTTTTACAACTAGAGCCTCAAAAAGGGGCTTAAAAGTAACCTTTTCGTTGGTTATTGCGTCATTTTGAGGAAAAAAGAAACGAACGAAAATAAAATGCAAAAAAACTATTGTCAGGGCCGAAAAACTCCCTATAATGCGCCACCACTGACCGACGCTGAGCTGAGACACGCCGCCGAGGACAGCGGAACGAAAGCGAAAATAAACGCTTGACTCCGGAGGCGAAAAGCGTAAGATACGCAGCCTCGCAACACGGAACGAAAGGTTCGGTTGCAACCGCTCTTTAACAACATAATCAGACAATCTGTGTGGGCACTCGCAAGACACTATCAACAGCCGAAAGGCAAAAAAGATTCAAGTCTTGAAGAGTGACTG
>NZ_CAWQJR010000174.1:0-32342 GCF_963894935.1 Xenorhabdus sp. PB61.4 | reverse complement strand
CTTATTATCTTCATTTTTTACCGCTGCGTTTTATTTAATATTTAATTAACATCATTATAAAGATTCGTAACATATTAACTTTACGATATAAATCTTGCAATTGCGAGAGCGATCACGGTACATTTTACTAAAAATAATTATATTTCCCTTAGCAAATGTCTGTGGTTAAGAATTTTGATTTAAATATCAAAAATAGGACTAAACGGGATCTCAGATCATTAGTTTAAAATGACTGTAATTTAAGCGATATTATTAGTATATAAATAAACATGTATAAATAAACGTCAGCTCAACATCTGACAACTTATTATTCATATAACGAATCCAACTCGCGCATTTTATTAATGTGCGAGTTTAGTAGTTTTTAAATTTTACTTTACCGCGTTATTTCGGAGATATTTATGGACACATCTCAAGCAGGTTCAATCGCATCCTCTGCTTCTGGCAGCAAAAGCGATTACTCTACCTGGCGTAAATCAGACACTGTATGGATGTTGGGATTATATGGTACAGCCATCGGGGCTGGCGTTCTGTTTCTTCCCATAAACGCCGGGATTGGCGGGTTAATACCACTTATCATCATGGCTCTGCTCGCACTTCCGATGACATTTTTTGCTCACCGGGGAATGTGTCGTTTTGTCCTGTCCGGCAAAAATAGCGGTGAAGATATCACTGGTGTAGTAGAAGAGCACTTCGGGAAAGTAGCCGGCTTTTTTATTACTATCCTCTACTTCTTTGCTATCTACCCTATCCTGCTGGTTTATAGTGTTGCACTGACCAATACGGTAGAAAGTTTCATCATCCACCAGCTGAATATGGATGCACCTCCTCGTGCACTGCTGGCACTGGTCCTGATTCTCGGCGTTATGAGCATTATCCGTTTCGGTGAGCAAGCTATTGTTAAAGCAATGAGCGTGCTGGTATTCCCATTCGTCACTGTATTAATGCTGCTGGCTCTGTACCTGGTTCCTCATTGGAACACTGCGATTTTTGATACTCTGTCACTGGAAAGTGCAGTTTCTTCCACAAACAGTCACGGCCTGCTGTTCACCTTGTGGCTGGCTATCCCGGTTATGGTTTTCTCTTTCAACCATTCTCCAATCATCTCTGCGTTTGCTGTAGCAAAACGTGAAGAATACGGCGAGAACGCGGAAAAGAAATGTTCACGCATTCTGGGCTATGCTCATATCATGATGGTACTGACAGTCATGTTCTTTGTGTTCAGCTGCGTACTCAGCCTGTCACCTGAGAATCTGGCGGAAGCAAAAGCACAGAACATTACTATCCTGTCCTATCTGGCCAACCACTTTAATACACCACTCATTGAGTATATTGCTCCATTCATTGCCTTTATCGCTATTACCAAATCATTCCTTGGTCACTATCTGGGTGCTCGTGAAGGTTTTAACGGTATCGTTAGTAAAGCTATGAGCGCACGAGGCAAATCTATTCAGCACAAAACGCTGAATCGAATCACCAGCCTCTTCATGCTGATCAGCGCATGGATTATCGCAACTCTTAACCCAAGTATTCTGAACATCATTGAATCTCTGGGTGGCCCAATCATTGCTATGATCCTGTTCATCATGCCAATGTATGCCATTTACAAAGTACCTGCTATGCGTAAATACGCAGGCAAGCCAAGCAATATCTTCGTTATTCTGACAGGTTCAATTGCGATTTCTGCCGCAGTTTACTCTGTGATGTAATCGGTATATCAGGCAACTTTTTCGAGTTGTCCCCCTGAAAAAAATGCCAGTCTCTTTTATAGGACTGGCATTTTTATATCGCTCTGGCTGTATGATACACAATGGATTTCAAGTTGCATCGCGGCGGCAAGAGAGTAACAAATTCGTCGGGAACGAATTTGCCCAGCCAAAGGCTGGCCTCCGGTGAGAGGCAGGAGCCTCTCAGTAATCCCCAGGAGCATAGATAACCGTATGTTTATAAAAACGGTGACTGGGGTGAACGAGCGCAGCCAACAAAGAGGCAGCTTGCAAGACGAAGTGTATATATTTTCGTATTTTTAAAATCAATTATTAACTGAAAATTGCGTTAAACCAGCCACTGACTGTCTTTACAACAAAATCCCAGATACGGCCAAAAAATCCCGTTTCCTCAACCGATTCTTTTACCACCAGTGGGTGCTGTTCAACCACCTTCCCATCCAGCATAAAATTAACGGTTCCTACGATCTGATTTTTTGCCAATGGCGCTTCCAGCTCAGGCTGATTCAGGGTGAAACTCGCTTTCAAATTACCGGCCTGCCCACGTAAAAGAGTAACAGCGGCATCTTTTTCAACACCTAATGCTACCTCCGAGCGTGTTCCGTACCATACTTTTTGCGTGACAAAAACAGCATCAGCTTTTAATGGGATCGTCGTTTCATAAAAACGAAAGCCCCATGACAGAAGCTTTTCACTATCCACAAAGCGCATTCGATCACTGGAAGCTCCCAAAACAACCGAGATTAAGCGCATCGGGCCTTCCGTTGCAGATGCGACAAGATTATATCCCGCCCCACTGGTATGCCCTGTTTTTATGCCATCTACATTCATATTCTGATTCCACAACAAACGGTTGCGGTTGGGTTGGCGGATCTTGTTAAACGTAAATTCTTTTTCTTTATTCAGCGCATATTCTTCAGGGACATCACGGATCATCGCCTGCCCCAAAACAGCCATATCACGCGCAGTACTGTACTGTCCTGAAGCATCTAATCCATGCACTGTTTTAAAATGCGTATTCGTCAGCCCCAGTGACTGAGAATATTTATTCATCAAATCAACAAAAGCATCCTGGCTTCCTGCAACATAATCAGCAAGCGCAATACTTGCATCATTGCCAGACTGGATTACAATCCCGCGATTCAAATCAATAACTTTGACTCTATCACCCGGTTTTAAAAACATCAGGGATGAGCCTTTGAGCACAGGGTTACCTGTCGCCCACGCATCCTTTCCCACTGTAACCATATCGTCCTGAGAGATTTTCCCTGACTTCATCGCCAGCCCAACGACATAGCTGGTCATCATTTTTGTCAGACTTGCAGGATCTAAGCGTTCATCAGCATTATTTGATGCCAGAATTTTTCCGCTGGCATAGTCCATCAAAACATAAGATTTCGCATCAACCTCAGGTGCTGCGGGTTCGTCCATTGCATATAAGCTGGTACTCGCCAGCCAAAAAACACCCAGCCCCACCGTAAAAGACTTTATTCTCTTAATATGACCTCTTTTTTTCATCATTATCATCCACCTTCTCTCTCTGACAACCACATCCTATTCAACAATTGAAATACAAAACTCCTATTAATATAGATGTTATAGGATAAGACTCCAATTCAATAACGCAAAGATTCTCCTGTTATTTCTATGAGTTTATTGTCATATTATCAAACGACTTGATATTGAGGAGAAAATGATGCTGACAGTCTGGGGCCGTAAAAATTCATCAAATGTTAAAAAAGTGCTTTGGTGTCTGGAGGAATTAAATGTTCCTTACCAGCAAATTGATATCGGAGGGAAATTCGGCAAACTTAATGATCCGAATTATTTACACATGAATCCCAATGGAGTAATTCCATGCTTACAGGATGGTGATTTTATTCTTTGGGAATCAAATGTGATCGTTCGCTACCTTGCCGAAAAATTTGGCGAAAATACTCTATATCCGAATGATATTAAAGAAAAATATAATATCGAAAAGTGGATGGACTGGACTGGGTGCAATCTCTTTTCCCCCATCAAACAACTCATGATAAGCCTTGTCAGGACACCAGAGGCACAGCGTGATCAAAAAGTTATCACTCAGTCTTTAGCTGAAATAGAAAGACTGCTGAAAATTGCCGATGAAGCATTAAGCCAACAAACATACCTTTCCGGTGATAAATTTGGCATGGCTGATATAGCCTTGGCTCCGTTTATCTACCCGTGGATCAATGTGGTAACTGAACGCCCATCACTGCCAAACTTAGAACGCTGGTATCAATTAATGACCGAAAGGCCAGCATTCCAAAAAATCGTTATGATCGAAATAAATTAATTACAGACTCATCGGCATGCTTCCGGGATCTGGATATTGATACTCAAACCCCAGTTCCCGGCAAATACGGCTTCCATCCACTGTTTTACATTTTTCAGTGTCGCTTTCCGATCCCTCTTCTTCCGGCTGTAAAAATTCTGGCGGAGTCAGATTAAGCTGGCAACAAGCCTGTGAGTAAAATTCTGATCTTTTAGGATGGACAGGTGCACATAAATTGTAGACATTCCCTCCCTCAGAGCGCTGAATAAGCAATTTAATGGCGGAGATAGCATCATCCTGATGAACCAAATTAACAGCATTTTCTCCTCCTGAAATTGCCTTCCGTCCTGCCAGAAAACGCCCTGCGTGGCGACCCGTACCGACCAAGCCTGCCAAACGTAAAATATCAACTGAAGTATTGGGTAACTGATGCAGCCAGTTCTCCAGTTCAACCAATGCTCTGGCTGACTGAGTTTCAGGAGCTAATGGCGCATCTTCATTAAGATGACCAACAGACGAGCCATAAACGGAAGTTGAGCTGGTAAAAATAATATGAGGAACGGAATGCGAAAGTGCTGTGTCTACAATCAACTGTATTGCTCTGACATATTCTGCGCCACCTCCTGCGATACCACTGGTTGGCAACATCAGAACCAATACATCAACTGACATCAGCTGTTCAAGCTCATCGGCTGCACAGACTATTTCAGGAACCAGGTTTAATAAGTGGCAATCAATACCACACATACATGCTGCTTCAACCCCGTCTGGTGTTGTTTTACTGCCAATGACCTGTAAACCACTCCCTTGCAGGGCTTGCGCCAATGGCAGTCCCAGCCATCCCAGCCCGATAATTGAAACCTTTTTCACTATAATCCTCTCCAGCTCATATACTATTGATTAGTAGGTAAAATTATTCTCATAAAAAATATTAATCAACTATATGTTAATGGAAAAAAACACAAATACTTATAAAACAAATGGTTAATATCTAAAAGTAACTTTTTTGAAAAAAAGGTTGCTTTTCATACATAGAATCAGATAGGTTAAACGACAGACAGTTTATTATTTATTCTGGCAAACCACGCCAGCATATAGACAAAGTTAAGCATAAAGTTACCCTGAAGTCACAAAATAGCCCTTAATACAAATAACACAAAAGCTACATCAAACAGAGAACACACATATTATGAATCGTATTCAATTTAGCCATCATCATCACCATCATCCTGACTAGTCTTTCAGGCTGTTGTGTGCTGGAAGACATTTAGTAAGTCTTCCGGAGGCATGGATACGATAAAAACCCTCGGAAGATTTTCCGGGGGTTTTTTTATACCTAATAAATCCCGAGCCCAATGAATTTCGAGCTACAGAAAATATTCTGATTTATATATAGGGTAGACATAACATGTTAGATAAAACACGCTTGCGGATAGCCATGCAAAAATCAGGGCGCCTGAGTGATGATTCCAGAGAATTACTGGCTCGCTGTGGTATCAAAATAAATTTGCAACAACAGAGATTAATCGCTTTCGCGGAAAATATGCCTATCGATATCCTTCGTGTCCGTGATGATGACATTCCGGGCCTCGTGATGGATGGCATCGTTGATTTAGGTATTATTGGTGAAAACGTACTGGAAGAAGAGTTACTGAGCCGCCGGGCACAGGGGGATGATCCCCGTTATACCACATTACGCCGTCTTGATTTTGGTGCTTGCCGTCTTTCTCTTGCTGCTCCTCTTGATTACAACTATACAGGAGAGGAATGCTTACAAAATTCACGCATCGCCACATCTTATCCACACTTACTAAAGCGCTATTTAGATAAAAAAGGCATTCAATTCAAACCTTGCCTGCTCAATGGCTCAGTTGAAGTTGCTCCAAGGGCTGGGTTAGCTGATGCCATCTGTGATCTGGTTTCAACCGGTGCAACACTGGAAGCAAACGGATTACGGGAAGTAGAAGTCATCTATCGCTCAAAAGCCTGTCTGATACAACGTGATGGGGAAATGCCGGAAGCTAAACAACAGCTGATCAATAAGCTGATGACCCGTATTCAGGGTGTGATTCAGGCTCGTGAATCCAAATACATCATGCTACATGCACCAAGTGACAAACTGGAAGAAATCATCGATCTGTTGCCGGGCGCAGAACGCCCCACAATTTTGCCACTGGCCGGAGCGCAGAATCGTGTAGCCATGCACATGGTAAGCAGTGAGACACTATTCTGGGAAACTATGGAAAAACTCAAGGCACTGGGAGCCAGTTCAATTCTGGTTTTACCAATCGAAAAAATGATGGAGTAAGCCCGATGAGCACCAATGTCAGTAATGTCGATTTTAGCACCATTATCCGTTGGCAGGCATGTACACCGAAGCAGCAAGAAATGCTGCTGACCCGCCCTGCTGTCACCGCATCTGAAGATATTACATATACGGTGAGACAGATTCTGGAAGCAGTTAAAGAGCGCGGTGATAGCGTGTTACGGGAATACAGCCAGCGTTTTGACAACACAACAATTGATGCAGTCCGAGTCCCAGAAGAGGAGATTAATGCTGCAGGTAGGCACCTGACAACGGAAATCCGGCAGGCTATCCAGCAGGCAATGGATAACATACGTCTGTTTCATGAAGCACAAAAACCTGTGGTAATTGATGTAGAAACTATGCCCGGCGTGTGTTGCCAACAAATCACACGGCCAATTGATTCTGTAGGGCTCTATATTCCCGGTGGCTCAGCACCACTGCCTTCTACGGTATTGATGCTGGGGATCCCGGCCAGCATTGCCGGGTGTCGTAAAGTAACGCTGTGTTCTCCACCACCTATTGCCAATGAAATACTCTACGCTGCGCAACTATGCGGTATCAGTGATATCTTCCAGATTGGCGGTGCTCAGGCTATTGCAGCAATGGCATTTGGCACAGAATCGGTTCCCAGAGTAGATAAAATTTTTGGCCCGGGTAACGCATGGGTCACTGAAGCCAAAAAACAGGTCAGTCAACGTATTGACGGTGCGGCCATTGATATGCCCGCTGGCCCTTCTGAAGTACTGGTGATCGCTGATAGTGGTGCCAATCCCGTATTCACAACAGCAGATCTACTTTCACAGGCAGAACACGGGCCAGACTCGCAAGTCATACTCGTTACACCTGACGAAAGCTATGCCGGGGAAGTTATCCATGAAATTGAAAAACAGCTCCCAACCCTGCCACGCCAACAAATTGCAATACAGGCCTTACAGTCCAGCCGGATTATCGTCGCTGACGATATCGCCCAATGTGTGGCAATCAGCAACCAATACGGCCCTGAACACTTAATTATTCAGACACGGCAACCAGAGCAAATTGTAGATAAAATTACCAGTGCCGGTTCCATTTTTCTCGGCGACTGGTCACCGGAATCTGCGGGAGATTATGCCTCCGGTACCAATCACGTTTTGCCCACTTACGGCTATACCTCTACTCATTCAAGCCTTGGGCTGGCGGATTTTATGAAAAGAATGACTGTACAGAAACTAACGCCGCAAGGCCTGAAAAAGCTGGCTCCAACCATCGAAACACTGGCACAGGCGGAGCAACTCACTGCACACAAAAATGCAGTTACATTACGCATCGCTGCCTTGAACCATTCTGATAATACAAACAATAACGCAGACACAAGCTCTCAGGCTAAGGAGTAATTAATGAGCACTATTTTTGATGTCACTTCACTGGCAAGAGAAAATATCCGTAAATTAGTCCCTTATATGTCAGCCCGTCGTTTGGGTGGCAATGGTGATATCTGGTTAAATGCCAATGAATATCACGCCGCACCTGATTTTCAGTTCTCTGAAAAAACACTCAACCGTTACCCTGAATGCCAGCCTGCGACAGTTATTCAGCGTTATGCTGATTATGCTGGCCTGCAACCAGAACAAGTACTTGTCAGCCGAGGAGCGGATGAATCTATCGAACTGCTGATACGTATTTTCTGTGAGCCGGGCAAAGATGCAGTTATGTTTTGTCCGCCAACCTATGGCATGTACAGTGTCAGCGCTGAAACCTTCGGTGTCGCACAGAAGAAAATCCTCGCTGGCACAGACTGGCAGCCAAATATAACGGCCATCAAAAATAATCTGGATCGCGTCAAATTAATCTATATCTGTAGCCCGAATAACCCAACAGGTAATCTGATTGCTCCCTCTACGTTACGCCAGATCCTCGAACTGGCCAGTAATCGTGCCATCGTTGCTATTGATGAAGCCTATATCGAATTCAGCCTGCAAAATACTACCACTCGCTGGCTAAAAGAGTATCCACATCTGGTAATTTTGCGAACCCTCTCGAAAGCTTTTGCTTTAGCAGGGCTGCGTTGTGGATTTACGCTGGCTTCTGGCGATATTATCGCGCTAATGTTGAAAGTGATCGCCCCCTATCCCATTGCCACACCTGTTGCTGATATCGCAGCACAGGCTTTAACAGCATCAGGCATACGGGTAATGCAGGAGCGGGTAGAAGAAACTATTGCCAATCGCGCTTATCTACAGGACGCACTTGATAAGCTGATATTAGTGGAGAAAGTATTTCCCAGTGAAACCAACTATATTCTGGTGAGGTTCACCAATGCTGAATTTGTATTCAAGGCATTATGGGATCAGGGCATTATTCTTCGTGACCAACAAAAGCAACCGAAGCTGGAAAATTGCCTGCGTATTACTGTTGGCAGTCGTAGTGAATGTGAGCAGCTAATCACCGCCATTGACGCTCTTTGCAAACAAAATCAACAAGTACAGGAAACAGAGAATCCATGAGCCAGAAAATACTTTTTATTGACCGCGATGGCACGTTAATCACTGAACCGCCAACGGATTATCAGGTTGATCGCCTTGATAAGCTGGCATTTGAATCCGGGGTGATCCCTGCTCTGTTAGCCTTACAGAAATCCGGTTATAAACTGATCATGGTCACTAATCAGGATGGATTAGGCACAGACAGTTTTCCGATGATTGATTTTGAACCACCTCACGCACTGATGATGCAAGTTTTTTCTTCACAGGGAATTCAGTTTGAAGAAATATTAATCTGCCCTCACAAACCCGAAGATAACTGTAACTGTCGTAAGCCAAAACTCGGCTTAATAGAAAAATATCTGGCTGATGGAATGCTGGATACAAAAAATAGTTACGTCATCGGTGATCGGGAAACTGACCTGCAATTAGCCCGAAATATGGGAATTCAGGGTCTTCTCTATCAACCTGAATCATTCGGCTGGTCAACAATTTGTGAGCAGTTAACCCGCCAGAATCGTTATTCCAGTGTAAACCGCACAACCAAAGAAACAGCCATCAATATTGAGGTCTGGCTGGATCGTGAAGGAAAAAGCCGCATTAATACAGGGGTAGGCTTTTTTGACCATATGCTGGATCAGATCTCCACTCATGGTGGTTTTCGTATGAACATTCAAGTTGATGGTGATCTTTATATTGATGATCACCACACTGTTGAAGATACGGGCCTTGCTCTGGGGGAAGCGCTGAAACAGGCGTTGGGTGACAAACTCGGTATTGCCCGTTTCGGTTTTACTCTTCCAATGGATGAATGCCTTGCCCGATGCGCACTGGATATTTCCGGCAGACCGCACCTTGAATATAAAGCTGAGTTCAAACATCAGCGTGTCGGGGATTTGAGCACAGAAATGATTGAACATTTTTTCCGCTCACTCTCTTATACCATGGGATGTACTTTACATCTGAAAACTAAAGGTAAAAACGATCACCATCGTGCCGAAAGTCTGTTCAAAGTTTTTGGTCGCACACTGCGGCAGGCTATCCGCGTTGAAGGCGATACTCTACCCAGCTCTAAAGGTGTTTTATAAGAGAGAATAATGATGAAAGTTGTTATTTTGGATACCGGCTGTGCCAATCTTGCTTCGGTTGACTACGCCATTCGTCGGTTAGGGTATGACCCAATAATCAGCCTTGATGCAGATATTGTGAAATCAGCAGAAAAATTGCTCTTGCCGGGTGTCGGTACCGCCGCCACTGCAATGGCCCAGCTACAACAACGGGAGTTAATCCCTCTGATCACTTCTCTTACTCAGCCTGTTTTGGGTATTTGCCTAGGCATGCAGCTTCTGGCTGAAAGCAGCGAAGAAGGCGGTAATATCCCGCTACTGAAATTAATCAGCGCTCCTGTTAAAAAAATGGCAACTTCTGGCCTGCCATTACCGCATATGGGCTGGAATCAGGTTAATTTTCCATCAGATCATCCTCTGTTTCATGGCATTGAAAATAATGCCTATTTTTATTTTGTTCACAGCTACGCACTACCCGTTGGCGAATACACCATTGCTCAAACAGATTATGGCGGCTCGTTCAGCAGCGCTATTTCAAAACACAATTTTTTTGGTGTCCAATTTCATCCCGAGCGTTCTGGTGCAGCAGGAGAACAGCTATTAAAAAACTTTCTGGAGATGTAACCCCATGATTATACCTGCATTAGATTTAATCGATGGCAATGTTGTACGTTTACATCAGGGGGATTATGGTCAGTGTCGAAATTACGGTAATTCTCCTTTATCCCGTTTGCAGGAATACGAACAGACAGGAGCTAAACTGCTGCATTTGGTGGATTTGACCGGAGCGAAAGATCCTGCCAAACGCCAGATTTCACTGTTACGTGAACTACTATCCGGCGTATCTGTTCCAGTACAGGTAGGAGGGGGGATCCGCTCAGAAAGCGATGTTGCTGCACTCCTTGAAGCCGGAGCAAGCCGGGTTGTTATAGGTTCAACTGCGATCACTCAGCCAGCGTTAGTTAAGCAGTGGTTTAAGAATTATGGTGCGGAATCCATTGTGTTAGCGCTGGATGTCCGCATCAATACAGACGGCATTAAGCGAGTTGCTATCAGTGGCTGGCAGGAAAGCAGCGAAGCAACACTGGAACAGGTCGTTGAACAATATCTCCCTGTTGGTCTGAAACATGTTCTGTGTACTGACATTTCCCGCGATGGCACACTGAACGGTTCTAATATTTCACTCTATCAAGAAATTAGCCAACGCTATCCACAAGTTGCATTTCAGGCATCCGGAGGCGTTGGCAGTCTGGCCGATATTTCTTCTCTGCCTGCATCCGGTGTTACGGGTGTCATTGTCGGGCGCGCGTTGCTTGAAGGAAAATTTACACTGAAGGAGGCGATCCAATGCTGGCAAAACGCATAATTCCCTGCCTTGATGTTCGTGATGGGCAGGTAGTCAAAGGGGTACAATTCCGCAATCACGAAATTATTGGTGATATTGTGCCTCTTGCACAACGCTATGCTCAGGAAGGGGCTGATGAGCTGGTATTTTATGATATTACCGCCTCTTCTGATGGCCGTGTTGTGGATAAAAGCTGGGTTGCAAAAGTGGCTGAAGTAATCAATATCCCATTCTGTGTCGCTGGCGGGATCAAAACAGTCGAAGATGCCGGGCAAATTTTATCCTTTGGTGCAGATAAGATTTCTATTAACTCCCCTGCTCTGTCAGACCCTTCTTTAATTAATCGTCTGGCCAATCGCTACGGGGTGCAATGTATCGTAATCGGCATCGATACGTGGTTTGATGAAAAAAGTAATAGCTATCAGGTATACCAGTTCACCGGAGATGAAAAACGCACCACAGCAACTACGTGGCAGACTCTGGATTGGGTCAGGGAAGTACAACAACGTGGAGCCGGTGAAATTGTCCTGAATATGATGAATCAGGATGGCGTTCGCAATGGCTATGATCTTGCCCAGCTTAAACAAGTTCGGGAAACCTGTTCCGTGCCTTTGGTCGCATCAGGGGGAGCCGGTGCTCCGGTTCATTTTCTGGATGCTTTTAAACAGGCTAACGTTGATGGAGCCTTGGCTGCTTCCGTTTTCCATAAGCAGATTATTAACATTGGCGAACTTAAACAATATCTGGCGGAACAAGGAGTTGAGGTAAGAATATGTTAACGATATCACCACTAACCCCGCAGGAAATCGAGAAATTAGACTGGGAAAAAGTCGATAATCTGATGCCAGTGATCGTGCAGCATGCTGTATCTGGTACCGTACTGATGATGGGATACATGAATAGAGAAGCCCTGAATGCAACGCTAAACTCCGGCAAAGTCACCTTCTTTTCACGAACCAAACAACGGTTATGGACAAAAGGTGAAAGTTCCGGGCACTTTCTGGAATTATCCGAGATTTACCCTGACTGTGACAACGATACCCTGCTTATCCTTGCCAACCCTATCGGACCAACCTGCCATAAAGGGACTGAAAGCTGCTTTGGTTCAGCACAAACACAATGGGGTTTTCTTTATCAATTAGAGCAATTACTGGCAAGCCGGAAAAATGCTTCTCCCGATAGTTCCTATACCGCCCGCTTGTATGCCAGCGGAACAAAACGAATTGCACAAAAAGTGGGAGAAGAAGGTGTAGAAACCGCATTAGCAGCGACTGTGAATGATCGGGAAGAACTCACCAATGAAGCCGCTGATTTACTCTACCATCTGCTGGTGTTACTCCAGGATCAAAATTTAGATCTGAGTTGTATTATCCGTCAATTACAGAAAAGGCATTCAGTTAAAGATAGCGCGCCCTTTTCTGCTCAGGAATAAAGTTCAGAAAACAGAGCCACTTCGTTAAATGACAGCAACCGAATAAAACGAAGTGGCATTTTATGACTAAGGCCTATCTCTAGTGGATAACTACATCGCTTCTTCGAAAATAGCCACAATATCTTCGTGTGATGCCTGAATTGGGTTAGTGAACCCACAAGCATCTTTTAGTGCATTAGCTGACAATACAGGCAAATCTTCCACTTTGACGTTCAATTCAGTTAATCCCGCTGGAATATTGACATCTTTTGCCAACCGGCGGATTTCCCGAATACAGGCTTCCGCGCCCTCCTGGTCAGAAACATTCTCGACATTTGCTCCCATCGCAGCGGCAATATCTTTCAGGCGGGGTGCTGCGACTTTTGCATTAAAGCGCTGTACATGGGGCAACAACACTGCATTACAGACACCATGTGGTAAATCATAGAAACCGCCCAACTGGTGAGCCATCGCATGAACATACCCTAGAGAAGCATTATTGAATGCCATACCCGCTAAAAACTGGGCATATGCCATATTTTCCCGCGCTTCCACATCACTGCCATTTTCAACCGCACGGCGTAAATAACTACTGATCATTTCCACCGCTTTCAGCGCACAGGCATCAGTAATAGGGTTGGCAGCCGTAGATACATAAGCTTCTACTGCATGAGTCAGCGCATCCATACCTGTCGCTGCGGTCAGCCCTTTCGGCATACCGATCATCAAAGAAGGGTCATTCACGGATAAAATAGGCGTCACGTTTTTATCCACAATCGCCATTTTGATGTGACGCTCTACGTCCGTGATAATACAAAAACGCGTCATTTCAGAAGCTGTACCTGCTGTGGTATTGATCGCGATCAACGGCAACTGAGGTTTTGCAGAAACATCAACTCCTTCATAATCGCGGATATCTCCGCCATTTGCCGCAACCAATGCAATACCTTTAGCGCAGTCATGCGGCGAACCGCCTCCCAGCGAAATCACAAAATCGCAGCTATGCTGATGCAAAATCGCCAACCCTTCTTCGACATTAATCGTCGTTGGATTAGGATTCGTTCCATCATACAGCGCACTTTTTATCCCTACATTAGTCAATAAATTCTGAACTTTCCCGACAACACCAATCTCGTTCAGTACTCGGTCAGTAACAATCAGAGCCTGTTTGTAACCATAAGTTTTTACTAACTGAATGGCCTCGTTCAGACATCCTTCACCGATTTTATTCACTGGTGGGATAAAGAAAGTTGATATTGCCATTAGGAACTCCTTAGGTTTTACTGAGGTATCTCAAATATTGAATAAGAGAAGTGATTTATAATTTCTCACTTATCCACGTCAGTCATTTTGACTCAAATCAACAATCACAAGTGTAGGAATAAAAAATAAACGGACATTCACTAAACTTCAAAAGGATAAAAATTTATTTAATAATCAGATAAATACAATTAAAAATACTCAGGATCAGGAGAGCATTTTGTTAAAAAATGATATTTTTGAACACCTTACTACCTTACTTGATACTAATCATGCCCGTTATCGGGTGATGGAACATGCCACTGGCGGGAAATCAGAGGAAGTCGCAAAAATACGTGGGACACATTTAGGTCAGGGGGCAAAAGCTTTAGTCTGCCATGTTAAGGGAAATAATTACCGTCAATATATTCTGGCAATCTTACCCGCCGATCAGCAGGCTGATCTGGCAGTTCTGGCAGTTCTGGCCAAACAGGCTGGTGGCAACAGAGCATCACTGGCAAGCCCGAAAGAGGTTTCCGAATTAACCCGCTGTGTTTTTGGTGCCATCCCTCCCTTTAGTTTTCACCCTGACTTAAAGCTGATTGCCGACCCACTTTTATTTGAACGCTATGATGAATTGGCATTTAACGCCGGCAGCCTGGAACGATCAATTATTTTAAATACAAAAGATTACCGCCGTATCGCTATGCCTGAGTTAATTGCATTTCGCAAAGTGAGCAATCAGCCAGATTTAACCTGAGCAAAACTTACGTTCTGCTATAATTCAACCAGACAAGATGAGTAATTATCCTATGAATAAATTGTTTATTTTGATAATGCTTGGTCTGGTTATTATTACCTGCATCATATTACTGAACAATATGCTTGATGCTCATCTCGATCATTGGATGGAGCATGTTGCCCACTGGCTGTTAGAATAGTAATCATTTCCCTGAATTTACTACTGGGAATTGCCTGTAAAAAAGGTGCTGAATAATTCAGCACCTTTTTGAATAATAATAGTTAAATATTAACTTTCTATTATTCTAACCACTCGGTATGGAATACACCTTCTTTATCAGTGCGTTTGTAGGTATGCGCACCAAAATAGTCACGCTGTGCCTGAATCAGGTTGGCAGGCAGGACTGCGGAACGGTAGCTGTCATAATAAGAGATGGCAGCAGAGAATGTTGGAGTTGGAATACCGTTCTGTACGCCATAAGAAACGACATCGCGCAGAGCTTGTTGGTATTCATCAGCGATTTGTTTGAAATAAGGTGCCAGCAACAGGTTAGCAATAGCCGGATTTTCGTTGTAAGCATCCGTGATTTTTTGCAGGAACTGAGCACGGATAATACAACCCGCACGGAAGATCTTAGCGATCTCACCATAGTTCAGATCCCAATTGTATTCATCGGAAGAGGCTTTCAGCTGTTGGAAGCCCTGCGCATAAGAAACAATTTTGCCTAAGTACAACGCACGACGGACTTTTTCAATAAATTCCGCTTTATCACCTGCAAATGGCTGCGCTTCTGGGCCTGACAGAACTTTAGATGCGGCAACACGCTGATCCTTCAGTGAAGAAATGTAACGTGCGAAAACTGATTCAGTAATCAACGTTACCGGAACACCCAAATCAAGAGAACTTTGGCTGGTCCATTTACCGGTTCCTTTATTGGCTGCTTCATCCAGAATGACATCAACCAGATATTTACCTTCTTCATCTTTCTTACGGAAGATATCAGCAGTAATTTCGATCAGATAGCTACTCAGTTCACCTTCATTCCAGCTACTGAATACATCTGCCAGTTCCTGATTACCCAGATTCAGTGAATGTTTCAATAAAGAGTAAGCCTCAGCAATCAACTGCATGTCGCCATATTCAATGCCATTGTGAACCATTTTCACATAGTGACCGGCACCATCAGCACCAATATAAGTCACACAAGGTTCACCATCCACCTGAGCAGCAATCTCTTTCAGAATCGGCGCAACCAGTTCATAGGCTTCTTTCTGCCCACCCGGCATAATTGAAGGGCCTTTTAATGCACCTTCTTCACCACCAGAAACCCCTGTACCGATGAAATTAAAGCCTTGCGCAGATAATTCACGGTTACGGCGGATAGTATCCTGAAAATAGGTATTGCCGCCATCAATCAGAATGTCACCCTTATCCAAATGTGGCGTCAGAGATGCAATAGTTTTATCCGTAGCTTCACCGGCCTTAACCATCAACAGGATACGACGCGGTTTTTCCAGTGAATCGACAAACTCTTCAATGGAATAACTTGGAACTAATTTTTTCCCTGGATTTTCAGCGATAACTTCATCAGTTTTATCACTGGAGCGGTTGAAGATAGATACAGAGTAGCCACGGCTTTCAATATTCAACGCCAGATTGCGACCCATAACCGCCATACCGACAACACCGATCTGTTGTTTGGACATGAATAACTCCCGTCTGATAATGACTGCTATCTACCAAAATGTTGCACATGTAACAATGTTGAGTACAACAAAATATAGTAGACAATTTGTTAATGAGATCACATGTTAACTCATGAATGGGTATTGGGGGTAGTTATTGATGCAATCGATATCGTCATACTGTTTTTTTGCTGAAAAAATTTCCAGCCGCAATAAATCATCTATTGATATTTTGACAGTCAATCCTCATTATTCAGGAGTCGGCACACGCCGTCATACTAAAAGGTAAAATAAACTGTATGGAATGGATCGCTGATCCGACGATATGGGCAGGTCTGGCCACTCTTATCGTTTTAGAAATTGTTCTGGGCATTGACAACTTAATATTTATTGCCATTCTGGCAGATAAACTACCGGAAAAGCAAAGGGATAAGGCAAGGCTAACGGGCTTATCCTGTGCTCTGTTAATGCGGCTTGTCCTCTTATTCAGCCTCTCCTGGCTTGTCTCCCTGACAGCGCCATTGCTGACTCTGTGGGGTCATTCATTCAGCGCCCGCGATTCAATTATGCTGATTGGGGGAATATTCCTGCTTTTTAAAGCAACAATGGAACTGAATGAACGGCTGGAAGGAAAAAATCTGCATACCAATCAACAGCGTAAAGGAGCAAGTTTCTGGGCAGTGGTTGTACAGATTATTGTTCTGGATGCGGTCTTCTCACTGGACTCCGTGATTACTGCTGTCGGTATGGTTGATCACATTGGTATCATGATCGCTGCTGTCATTATTGCTATGATCCTGATGATATGGGCCAGTAAGCCACTGACAAAGTTTGTCAACGCTCACCCGACCATAGTGATATTGTGTCTCAGCTTCCTGTTAATGATTGGCTTCAGTCTGGTTGCAGAAGGCTTTGGTTATCGCATTCCCAAAGGCTACCTTTATGCCGCCATTGGTTTCTCTATTATAATTGAAGCACTAAATCAATTTGCCCAGTTCAACCGCCGCAAATTTCTGAGTGCTTCCCGTTCATTACGTGAAAGAACGGCAGAAGCAGTTCTGCATATTTTAAATGGTAAACGTGAAAGCGCGAATCTGGATGATCATGCATCTAATTTGATTGCAGATCATGAAGAGCACAAAGAAGTCTTTGAACCACAGGAACGGCAAATGATTGCCCGTGTTCTTAGCCTTGCACAACGCACTGTCAGCAGCATCATGACTTCACGCCATGATGTCGTTTACCTTGATGTTCATTCCCCCATGGACAAACTGGCTGTACTACTGAAACAAAAACCACATACCCGAATTGTGGTTACAGATGAAAAAACCAGTGATGAACCACTGGGGGTCGTGCATGTAATCGATATCCTTAATCAACAGCTTACTCATCATCCCTTTGATTTGCGTCAGTTAGTACAACAACCATTAATTTTTCCTGAATCTCTTTCCTTGCTTCAGGCATTAGAGCAATTCCGTCAGGCTCAAACGCATTTTGCTTTTGTTGTTGATGAGTTCGGCTCTGTTGAAGGTATCGTTACGGTCACCGATGTAGTGGAAACGATTACAGGAAACTTACCGGTAGGTAGTGGAGAAATTGATGCCCGTCACGATATCCAGGTCACAGAAGAAGGGGACTGGATTGCCAATGGTTTTATGCCACTGGATGATTTGGTACTTTACGTTCCGCTACCGCTGGATGAAAAACGCGAATATCAGACACTGGCAGGCTTATTGATGGAGCATCTGCAACATATTCCACAACTGGGCGAACAGCTAAAGATCGGTGATTATCTATTTGAACCGATGGAAATCACCAGCCACCGCATCAATAAAGTGAAAATAACATCACTGAAAGTGGAAGAAGAAACGGTCGAATAATCTATTAAATATAGATATGACTTACTAAAAAACCGGCATTATGTCGGTTTTTTTAGTTCTGACAAATTTTATTATATCGATTTAATGTGAATTTTCAGATAATTAAGCCTTAAAATCTTACGTATGCAATTGTATGTCTTACTTCATTGACTTGTCATTCATAAATATGGGGGTTACATGAGTAATAAATATTTTGCATTATTGACGGATTCAGGCGCCAATAAACTGGAAAATGCAGCAACCTCAGGAAATAAACTTGAGATCACACATATGGCTGTTGGCGATGGGCATTTACCAACACCTGATGCCAATCAAAGCCAATTAATAAATGAAAAACATCGTGCAGAAATTGACAGGCTATTCATCGATCCCAATAACCCTAACCAAATTATTGTTGAGCAGATAATTCCGGAAACTGAGGGTAACTGGTGGATCCGAGAAATAGGCCTGTTTGATGAAGATAATACGCTAATCGCTGTCGGAAACTGTGCTGCTCTGTACAAATCACAAATGCAGGAACAAACAGTTCGCATGGTTTTGCCTATTGGTGATAGAAATTTAACTGGCTGGATAGCAGAACTAATTTCTGGCTTAGCCACTCGTAGCTATGTCAGAGGGAAAATTAGAGATCATGCAGAAAGTCGTAATCATCCCGATGCCACATTAAAAAATAAAGGCTTTGTCATTCTGAGTAATGCGGTAGACAGTAATAGTGAGGCTCACGCAGCTACATCCAAAGCGGTGAAATCTACCCATGAATTAGCCCAGAAAGCCTATAATTTAGCCGATCCAGTTAATGCCATGAAGAAATGGGTTCCGCTAACCCGTAAGATCAACCATAAAGAGCTGGTCAATGATATCAATCTAAACGCGGCGGATGTGGATGCCTACAACAGGACTGAGACCGATGCGCTGATTGCGCCCATCCAGCAGGATATCGCGCAGGCAATGAAACTGGCAGATACCGCCAATCAAAACGCAGCCAGCGCTATCAACAATGCGGAAAACAAAGTCCCGTTAACCCGTAAAATTAATGATAAAGAGCTGGTCAGTGATATCCGCCTGATCGCAGCGGACGTGGATGCCTACAACAAGACTGAGACCGATGCGCTGATTGCCCCCATCCAGCAGGACGTCGCGCAGGCAATGAGACTGGCGGATACCGCTAACCAGAATGCCACCAGCGCCATCAACAATGCGGAAAGTAAAGTCCCGTTAACCCGTAAAATTAATGATAAAGAGCTGGTCAATGATATCCGCCTGATCGCAGCAGACGTAGATGCCTACAACAGGACTGAAACCGATGCGCTGATTGCACCCATTCAGCAGGATGTCACGCAGGCAATGAAACTGGCAGATACCGCTAACCAGAATGCCACCAGCGCCATCAACAATGCGGAAAACAAAGTTCCGTTAACCCGTAAGATCAACCATAAAGAGCTGGTCAGTGATATCAATCTAAACGCGGCGGACGTGGATGCCTACAACAGAACTGAAACCGATGCGCTGATTGCCCCCATCCAGCAGGACATCGCGCAGGCAATGAAACTGGCAGATACCGCCAACCAGAATGCCACCAGCGCCATCAACAATGCGGAAAGTAAAGTCCCGTTAACCCGTAAAATTAATGATAAAGAGCTGGTCAATGATATCCGCCTGATCGCAGCGGACCTGGATGCCTATAACAAGGCCGAGACCGATGCGCTGATTGCCCCCATCCAGCAGGACGTCGCGCAGGCAATGAAACTGGCGGATACCGCCAACCAAAACGGCACCACCGCCATCCGTGATGCGGCAAGCAAAGTCCCGTTAACCCGTCGGATAAACGGAAAAGAATTAGTCAATGATATCAAATTGATAGCATCTGATGTAAATGCTTACGATAAGGAGGAAACCGATCAGCTTATTGATGGCGTCAAAGAACTGGCCAATGCTGCCAATAATAATGCCGATAGCAAAGTACCAGTTTTCCGTACGATAAATAATAAAGCATTATTGACAGACATTATGCTGAACGCATCTGATGTAGATACCTATGCTAAAGGAGAAATTGATCAACAAATCAATTCTGTCAGAAAACTAGCAAATGATGCCAATAATAATGTCAATGGCAAAGTTCCACTGACCCGTACAGTGAACAATAAGGCATTACTAACCGATATTACCCTCACCGCATTAGATGTAGGTACTTATAATAAAAACGAGATCGATTCCCGCCTAGACAAAGTCACTAAAAACGCTAATGGCCGACTAGAAAAAGATGAGAATGGTGCCGATATTCCGGACAAAAACGCGTTCGTAAAAAATATAGGCTTAGGTGATTTGATTGGTTCAAAAATTGAATCTCAACTAATCGGACAAGATGCTACGATCATTAACCTTGGGAAAATTACTCAAATAAGCGGCGTAGCGATAGCCGGTACACCAATTAAGCAAGAAAACACATCGATTGTCGGTGGAGTAACGTACTATACCAATTATTACAAAATACGGTTACCGGTCAGCCTGCCCAATGGCATTATTTCGTGTCACGCCAGTATCGCTTGTAATAATTTCGATAGCCAAGGCCCAAGCCATCTGGCTGATGTTAGAACCCAAAGAAGTAATTCGGATGGAGTCGGATTATCTCAGGATACTTTAACCATATCAGTTACCACACCAGAATTAGGCTGGACTCCTGAGTTTTATTATGAAGTGACCGGGTATTAGCAGTAGCAGGGAGTAAAAATACCCGCTTTATTATTCATCAGGTGATTGGCAAATTAATCACCTGATGATGCTCAAATTATCTATTTTTCTGTGGCTTTTTTCTTATTCTTACTGCTATCAATATTATCAAACCAGTTCTTTATAGATTGTTTAACTTTTTGTTGTAATTCATCGTGCAAGATGGATTCAACATTCAGAGCATATTGCAAATTGTTCCAATCACCATAAATCCGCAATGGTACTTTTAATTTTTCTAAATGGCTGACTAACTCATTTTGTTGCCCCCAGCCACCGGTTAACTGCACCAGCAATGCAACATCAACATTTTGTTTCAGTAAGTTTGCTTTGCCCTGCCCTTCAATCTTTGAATGCTCAGAATTTGCAGAAAGGCCGTTAATTTTGATTTCGCCTTGCGCCAGTTGTGCCTTTACTGACAAATTTTGTGCGCCAGTAAAGCTCTGCGTATTCGTGGGCTGTTTAACCTGATCGGTTACTCGTGAAAAAGATTGTTGAATCAACATTGGAATATTCAACCCATCTAAACGCGCATTTTTTAGATTAACGTTCAGGTCTCCCTGCCAGTAATGAGCGACGGCATATTCATCATACCCTTCCCCAAAAAGATCCCCGTCCAGCGCTAACTGTCCACTGAATACTGACGGTAAATCCAATGCTTTCAGCAGAGGCTGTAAGTCAATATTTTGTAATAAGAGTTTCGCATGCAGTTTAGCCGGATTGACCGTTGCATCAACCGTTGCAGGAAGCGCAAAATATCCCCCAAATGCATTACCACTCAGCCTTAAGATATTTGCCATTCCTTCGTTATTGACAGCCTTGAAAACAAAGTTATCAATATCCATCCCCTGATAAATAAATTTATTTGCTTTAAATAACAGGTGAGCATTAAATCCTTTAAAGAAACTGAGATCATAATTGGATAAAGGTGAAACTGACTTTGCAATCACTGGCTTTACCGAATTATTTTCCATCCGGTAATCAATTTTTTCCTGAAAACTATTCTTTACTAATTTATCCCATCCCAGCAGGTTATCTAAATTTAATTCTGGTGAAGATAAATTGATGGAATAGTCTGGTTTATCTTTCAGATTAATATCCACTCCACCAGCTAATTCACTCTCATTTATCTTAAGCGCTATTTTTTGTAACGAAATAAATGAAGAAAAGGCATCATATCGTACGAAGGCAGAACCCTCCCCAGTAATACCTTCTGAAGGTAAACCAACACCTGTAAGCTGATATTTAAATGAATTCATATCGCCTGTTATATACTGTGGATAATCAGCAATATTAATGTCAGCATCAAGTTCAAAAGCAAATTCCTGCTGATTTTTATTAATCTTACTATTAAGCTCAAGATTAATATGATGCTGATCCTGACGCTTCATCAGCAGGTTAATATCCCGTATGTTTAACTGCGAATGGGAGTTGGTTTGCCAGATTAGCAAACTGTCTTCTACTTTGATCCTGTCAATATCCAATTTCCAGCTTTGGCCATTGCCTTCTACCGGATAATGAATATCACTTTCCGGTGCAATAGGCGCTTCAGGCTTTTGTTGTGGCTGGCTATCAGGTGTATGGCGGAAAACAGCCCCTTTGAGCATAACTTCCTTAACCGCCAACTGGTGGGATAACAGGGGCAATAACTCAACATCCAGACGCATATTTTCTGCCACAATTGCAGGCTTTTTTGCGCCGGGAGCAGTCAGTGATACCTGTCCGGTCAAAATACTCAGTTTTGGCCAGACATGCCAACGCAGATCATCCTGTAACACGAGCTGGTAGCCACTCTTTTTTTGTACTTGTTTTACTATGTAGTTACGAAAATCGTTCGGATTAATCAACATAACTAATGCCGTCAGACCTGCAACAACTACGACTAACAAAATAATGAGTGTCGTCAACAATCTTTTCATGACTTCCCCAGTCTCATGTCCACAAGATGATTATTTTCACCAAATGACTATACCCTTCGTCTTTCAAGCTGCCTCTTTGTTGGCTTGCGCTCGTTCACCCCAGTCACATAGTTATCTATGTTCCAGGGGATTCTCTCCCTTGCCGCCGCGATGCAACTCGAAATTCATTGGGTATATTTTACTAGATATCTGCATCAGAAAAGATTAATCCTCGCTGATTCGGCTCCCTACAGCTCCTTTCTGATTTTTATATTTGGCATCCTGACGTCGGTTATAAGGACGTTCAGCATCACCTGAAAGCGGTTCAAAGCTTAAAGCACCAATCACCATTCCAGGGCGCAGAGCTAATGGCAGTTTTCCTGAGTTATAGAATTCCAGAACAATTTGACCATGCCAGCCCGGATCGATCCGATGAGCCGTAACATGCACCATCAGCCCAAGACGAGCCAAAGATGAGCGACCATCCAGCCACCCAACAAGATTAGCAGGCAATGTGACAGATTCCAGTGTGACTGCCAGTGCCAATTCACCGGGATGCAGAAAAAAAGCTTCCCCATCCGGTAAAATGATTTCATCGCTCATGACACGATCAAGCGCAGCATTGACTTCAGCCTTAGGGCCGCTCAAGTCAATATAAGCAGCGGTATGACCACGAAAAACGCGAAACTGATTCCCAAGGCGAACATCCGCAGTTGCCCCATTAATACGTTCGACGGGAGGACGTGGGGTAATTACCAGTTTACCTTCATCAAGCCATTTAATAATGTCACGGTCACAGAGTCGCATTACTTCCTCTCAAAATACGATGATTCTTATGAATACCTGTTCAACAGGTTATTCGCAAAATTGGCCAATTTTAGCTTTCAGTATGTCAATAGCCACACGGTTTTTTCCACCACGGGGAACAATAATATCCGCATATTGTTTTGATGGCTCGATGAATTGCAGGAACATCGGACGGACAGTTTTCTTATACTGTTCCATTACAGAATCCAATGAACGCCCACGTTCATTTACGTCACGCTTAATGCGACGCATCAGGCAAATATCCAGTGGTGTATCAACAAAAATAGAGAAGTCCAGTTCCTGACGCAAACGCTTATCCGTTAATAATAGAATACCTTCAAGGATAATAACGCGCTTTGGTTCGAAGTGGATGGATTTTGATTTTCGTGTGTGTTCAGCGTAGTCATATTGGGGCAATTCAATGGAGTTACCGGCTTTCAAAGTCTGAATATGCTCAAACAGTAAATCGTGATCCATTGAACTTGGATGGTCATAATTGACTTTAATGCGTTCTTCCATCGGGGTGTTAGTTTGGTCTTTATAATAGCAATCTTCTGGGATAACACCGATATTATGATCGCCAACCTGAGCCCGTAATTCTCGATAAAGTGTGTTGGCAATAAGGCTTTTGCCCGAAGCGGAGGCACCTGCAATGCCTACGATTGTACACTTATGTGCTTCATCAGCCATACTAAAAATAACCTGGTTAGAAAGAAAAAATAAAGTGGGGAAAAATAGCATTCTTTCATGCTATGTTTGGCGGATTATAGGGAGTTAGCTGCCGCTATGCCAGCGTAAACAGGATAAGTCGCATTTTTTTCGATACGCTTCGCATAAAAATTCCACAATCACTTGTTCAAAAACAAAAAAAGACCTGCCAAAGTAATATTCAAAAGCCAAAATCAAGGCAATCCCCGAAATCATTCCTGAAAACCATACCTAAAAATAATTTGAAGATTGAATCCAAAGTAATTTCTCATTTTTTAAGGGAGGTGAAATGTTCGTTATTTATTTGATGAGCAAGTGTTATTCATATGTGGTGAATTTATCCGTTCATTAAATAAGTCAGGGGCGTATTTAATAAAAAACAAAGGATAGTGATGCATAAATAATATTGACGATTTATCGCACCGAGCTGTATTAAAAAGCATCTTTCGAAATGTTAACAATGCTAGTCCGATTAAACCTGATTTACATTTTAAATCTTAGTCTAAAGGAATTTGCTATGGAAATATTCGATATCATGCAGCCGCTATCGCGGTACGATCTGGACGTCAATTTTTCATCAACTCTGCATATCTCTGGCGGTCAACATACTATCCACGTCGAAGAGAATAATACTGCTTATGGATTCGTTCATCAGGGAGATTTAACTGTCTCCATCGATGGTACTTCACAACAACTACGCGAGGGGATGTACTTTTCCATTCCCGGGCCTGCGGAGCTTTCTCCCTTTGTCGGTTTGATTTGCATCAGAAATGGCTACAAAGGCTTCCTGTCATTTGGTGGCCCAGTGGAACGACTGGGACGACTGAAATACATAGATGGCTGTTCCGATAGCCTTCTCATATCGCCGCCACTTAAGGGAGACCCCTGTCTAAACTACCTGTATGTTCCACCAAGGCTGAATCAAACAGCTCATACCCATCCTTCGGTTCGGATCGGGATCGTCATAGAAGGGGCTGGCTATTGTCTGACTGAAAAGTCGAAAACCGACCTGATAGCCGGAGGAATATTCTTACTGCCAACAGACGAAATTCACAGCTTCCATACTGATGATACCCCGCTGCGGATCGTGGTCTATCACCCTGATTCTGACTTCGGCCCCACCCATGAAGCGCATCCGATGATTAATCGAACCTGGGTAGACGGTATTTCTTTAGCGGGAGAAAACCGCTATCGCACCCGCCAGATAAACGAATTCGGAACGGAATAAAATAAGCATGAAGCCTGATGTATATATCGGTTCACCCAATCCACAGGTAAGAGCAGATTCGCTGGGCGGCATACTGCCAACATTACCAGACTGGCTGACCCATAATCCGAAAGCTGTTATCAGCCAGCTTCCCTGGCCTGTATGTTCGTCTCAGACAACGACAAATTCTACGCTGGCTGCGCTGACAATGGGGGAATTCTCCCGTTCGCTAAAGCAGGCTGGCATTTGTGATCTCGGTGTCGTCCCCATCCCTGGTGCAACCGTTCTGCTTCCCTGGGGAGTGGCATTGAGCGAAATCATCGCCACAAGGATAAGAACGGCTTATGAGGCAATAGAGCTGGAGGAGTACGCCTATCCGCATGTTGTGGCAGAAAGCTGTTTTGAACCTATGGCTGATTTACTTGATATAGAGCGTAATCTGTTGAGAGTCGCAACCACCATAGACACTCAGAGCCAGCGTGAGCGCGGTATATTACTTCCGACGGGTGAGCAGGTCATTGCCAGTCATTGGAAAAAAATGATCAATACGCCAGACGTGATGCCAATCCGCATGTTCCAGCGAGCTCGCTATTTCCGTCCTCTCAGTTCGGCTGATCGCAGTGGTAAAGGGGTATTCAGTGCACTTGAAGCAGCTGACATATTCGAATTTCACTGCTGCCACCGGACTCCGAACGCCGCATTACTGGATTTGCAGCGTATAGATAGCTCCCTGACTGCACTGTCTGCTTCCTTACCTCTGCCACAAATAGTGGGCGTACGCCCTCCGTGGGGCAACCGTTCAGAACTGTATCAATGGGCTATAGGCAGCGATACTCCCCTTCCCAGTGGTGAATGCGTGCAAACGTCAGCGCTATATTTTCAGGGGCAGGAACTGTCTCGTCGTTACGATATCGGCTTTGGTAAAGGGGAACAAAGGCAGCATGCCTGGCAGTTGGATGGTTTTATCAGTCGCAGGGTGCTATACGCGCAGCTTTATCTGTCAGCCAGAACCAATGGCTCACTTACTGTTCATCCCCGGCTTGCTCCCACACAAGTGGTTATTTTGGTACGTAGCCGGCACGATGATGAAAAAAAACGCATGCAGGAGTTAGCTAGTATGCTGCAAGCTGCCGGACTTCGCCCTGTACTGCGTTACTGTGAGGAAAGTAAGGCGCTGACCGCAGCACAAAAACACTGGCGAGATCGCGGTGTCCCTCTTCTGCTACTATTTTTCGGCCGCCGTAGCGCAAACGACTCTCCTCGCATCCGTTTGCTACGCACTGATAAAGAGCTGGAGTTAGACCAACCGGGAAATAGCTCTGCGGACTGGCTAACCAAACAAGTCACTCACGCCATTACGGATGTGGAAAACGATGTAAATTACACCATTATTCATCAGGCTCGCAATCAAATCTCATTTGCCTCCTCAGAGGCTGAAGCATGTCAGGCATTATCAGCACGTCAGTGCGTTATAGCTCCGATCTGCCCCACCAGATCCCACACAGATAAAGTGGCATCCTGGAAAATGGGCGAACTATGCAGTTTTACTGCTGCTCCCGAACCACAACCCTGCATTCTGTCAGGAAGGCCAACCTGGGCGCGGGCATTATTGTCACGCCGGATATAACGTTGCCTATACCCACCATTTTAAGGAGAAGATCATGACATACAGCCATACCGACCAACCAGAAAACACGATACTGGAAAATATAGTCGGCCCTGTTTCTCTTCCACTGAAAATTGACGAAAGCGTCAATTATTTTCAGCTTCATTACTTTGAATGTCAGGGCAAACGCTGGGCCTGCGCTACGCTGGGAGACCTTCACTCCATGCAGGCCGTGCCGTTACGGATCGAGTCGGCTTGCTTCTTCGGTCACGTCATGCACTCCCAGCAATGCGATTGTGGCTTTCAGCTTGACGAAGCATTCCGGCGTATTGCCCGGAATAAAGGTGGAGTGGTGATCTATGGCATCGATCAGGATGCCCGTGGTTTAGGCATCGAAAAACACTTCCGCATTTATGACTACCGACAGAATGAAAATCTGGATACTGATGAGATTTATAAGCGTTTCCATGCGCCTCTGGATAGTCGCTCATATGAAGCGGTAACAGCTATCCTGCACTTCCTCGGCATACGTAATATCTTATTAATGTCCAATAATCAGGAACGTTTGGCATTTTTACGCAAGCAGGGATTTCAGGTAGAACGCGATGAGATTGAAGCACCACTGACTCAATACAACATGGCAACAATGATGCTGGAAAAAGAGGATCTTAATTACCAGTGGAGTTTCCATACTCATGGCGATTGGTTGTTACCACTGCAACAACAGGCAGAGGAACATCCTGACTGCTATGTTGCCTGTGTCGTCAAAGACAACCGCGAAATTGTAGCCGACTGGATGGGAGAGAGCTGGGATGTTGCCACTTCACTACTGACAAAATTGAGCGATGGTAGCGATAGTAACAATCGCGTTGAAAACGGTTTAGCGGTTTACCTAAGCGATCTCCCCCGTCTGGACGAACTGGCTTTGTATGCCAAAGCGGGGGTGAGCTTTGTGGTTGTTCCCTTCCCTGTCCTGCCAGACTACCTGAAAGCTGAGGCGCGCCGTCTGGGTATCCGGCTACAAGACTGGGGACGTGAAAATAAATACAAACAGCCTCGTCCACAATGGATTCTGGAAGAGCATAGTGATAGCCAGCATATATACATCCGCGAAGGTGAACGCCGGGTGATACATCTTAGTCATGGAGGTCTCGTTTGAGTTCTCAGACTGTGCCCTACCGGGCTATTTTTGCCTCCAGACAGGAGGCACTTAATACCATGCTGGATGATACGTCAAACTATATGATGGTAGACAGCTTCAAAGGAGCACCCGTTAACATGCGAGTGTTTGAGAGTTTTAATCCTTTCCATGTCTGGCCATCACCCTCTATTCCTGTACCGGGGCAGCCTAAACGGCTGGCCCGGTCCGTAGAATCCGTATGGCAGGGAGTAAAACTTGTCGATGGTATCACTGATTTTAACCAGTTCCTCGGCCAGCCAAGCAAGCGACCTGACGATCATGAACGTCGGCAATTAAAAGATTATTGCTACGCAGACAGCCTGTTCGTCTATGGTGATCGTCTGTTGGACTTGCTTAGCGCCCGCTTTTTAATCTACCTGCCAACTTATCTTTTCATACTGGAAAAACTGGTACCCGAAGCATTACTGCGGGAGTTGAATCAGCATCTGACCTCTGTAGGGCCAATACTGTTTTACGACTGGGATGCCAATCAGAACATTACTGACACCAGCAGTTCTTTTAGCCATTCAGCCTTGCTTGCGTCATGGTTCAACGGAACATTTGAAAATGACTATTGGGCGTTAGCGCACCGCGTATTACAGGAAGATGATTGGCTTACTTTCGACGCATCCATCAAAAATTTGCTTAATCGCTATTACGCTATGCAGAGAGGGAAACTATGAAGCTAAATACAAGTCTGGCCAACAAGCTATACTGGGCAAGCGAAAAGATGCAGGGTAAAGGCGAAGTCGCAAAACGATTGCAGTGGCTGGAAGAAACTCAATACCTGTCACTGCGGGAATGCCGAAAGCTGCAAATGGAAAAATTGCACACATTGCTGACTCATGCTTATGAAAGCGTTCCCTACTATACCCGAGTTTTTAACGAGCGCGGTTTAAGACCCGATGATTTTAACAGCCTGTCAGATCTCACCAAATTACCGTTGTTGACCAGACAGGAATTAACACAGCATCAGGCTGAATTGATTTCGACACGGGCTGATCATGTCACGCTGCAAACTAACTACAGCAGCGGCTCCACAGGCAAACGTGCCTGTTTCGTTCAGGATGCTAATTTCCGGCTATGGATGCGTGCCCACCAGCTCAGAACCTATCAGTGGTGCTCCGGCTGGAAAGTTGGTGAACCATTTGCTTTACTGTGGGGTTCCTCCATCTATTGGAGCCTAAAAAGCGTTTCCGATCGACTGAAGAATCTTCTGAGCAACCGACGTGAATTTAACACTTTTAGATTATCCCCTGAATTAATTGGGGAGTTTACCCGGAATCTCGCCAGTTTTAATCCGGTACTGATCAGCACTTACACCAATGCAATGCACCTGATTGCCCGTCAAATGGAGCGTGAATCTATACGAGTACCTGCATTACGTGCAATACAAGGGACATCAGAACCACTTCCTCCAATCATTCGTGAACGACTGCAACGGGTATTCCGCTGCGAAGTTTACGATAAGTACGGTTCACGCGAGACGAATATTGTCTCCCACGAAAGCCCTCATCACGATGGTATGCTGATTCAAGTGGAAAATGTGGCGGAAGAATTCCTGCGCGATGATGGCAGTGCCTGCCAACCGGGTGAGACTGGCCGGGTCATACTGACAACACTTAATAATTTTGCCATGCCGCTGATTCGCTACGAAACCAGTGATCTTGCCTCACCGATGGCAGGCAACTGTACCTCCGGGCTTGGGCTTCCGCGCATGAGTCATGTTGCGGGACGACAGCAGGATTTGATACTGACGCCGGACGGTGCTTATATCGATGCTTATCTGTTCTCTTTCTTGATCATGCGGTTTGAGGAAATTGAGTGGTTTCAGGTAGTGCAGGATAGTCTGGAGAGCTTACGAATCCGGCTAATGGTGCCTACAGGCATTTCCCGGCAGCGTTGTGACGAAATAGTAGAACGCATCCACCATCATGCTGGGTATCCGTTTCACATAGAATTTGAACAACTGGACAGAATGCCCGATTCCCCTACCGGCAAGTTCCGGCTATGTGTTTCGGCTCTCAGCGATATCGGCACCAGTAACCAAACGACGGTCAACTCATGAAGACTAAAATCGCCGTTCAGGAATTGCATGAGCTTGGGCAGACTGCATTGATTCGGGCCAATACACCGGCGGAAGTGGCAACTCTGGTGATGGATGATCTGCTAGAAAATGAATTAACAGGCTACCCCTCCCACGGTGTATTAAGGCTAGCGGACTACATTGGCGATATTCAGTCTGGCGTACTTAATCCTGCCGCTATTCCGGCTGTATCGCTGACCATGCCTAACATCGCCATTGTAGACGGCTGTCGAGCCTTTGGTGTCTTGGTACGGCAAGAGTTAATACTCATATTGCAAAAACTGGCTCTGGAGCATGGAATCGCTATCGCCTGCCTGCGTGACGCCCATCACCTGGGCAGACTGGCGGCTATCGGCCGCTCTCTGGCAGGCTTTAATGACCAGCCCCTTGCAGTTATAGGATTCAGTAACTATCAGGGAAATGGAGCACGGGTTGCTCCGACTGGAGGTCATCTGGCGAGATTATGTACTAACCCTCTGTTGCTCGCCTTCCCAACCAACACAGCAGATCCTTTTGTATTAGATATGAGCACTTCAACTGTCTCTGAAGGCTTTATCCGGCGTCACGTCCAAGAGGAAAAACCAGTGCCACCCGGCTGTCTGGTCGATGGCGAAAAGAATGACATACGCGATCCTTCCAGTCTCTACGATATCCCACCACGGGCAACGATACAGCCACTGGGAGGCAACCTTGCCGGACACAAAGGATACGGGCTGGCCGTAGCAATGGAATTATTCTGTGGTGCGCTTGCAGGTGCCGGACATGTAGCCAGACCGGGTGCACCCGGCAACGGTGGCCTGTTTTTGGTTATCGATCCATCCAGAATGCCGGGGGGCATTGATACGATCCGGAGCGAGGCGGAAGCTATCATGAACTATTGTCGTGACTCAGGCCACCCGGAAGCTCCGGCACGTATGCCCGGTGAAGGTTATTTCACCCGCCATAACGGGGCAAAAAATACAATAACGTTATCACTGCCAACTTCTGTGTTAGCCGAAATCCGTCATCTTGCCGGTGTTATTCAAAAGGAGGTTTAATATGCGATCTGATAGTGAAATCCATCCCCTGCTGTCTGCACATAACCGCTGCAAAAAACGGCTGGAAAAAAAACTCACCTGTTTCGGTCTGTTTTTAGTTTCAGCAAGTTCTTTAATCGCAGAATGTTGTGCGGTACGTGGCCCCGACTGGTTATTAGTCGATATGGAAGCATCACCGGCTGACAGACACGATCTGATCCAAATGTTACAAGCGATGAACGGATCTCGCTCCACAGGTATGGCTCGGGTGGCACGTAATGACCGCCAGCAGATAGAGGCAGCGCTGGATTCGGGAGCTATGGGGTTGATGGTGCCTAAGGTGGAATCCGCCGCTGAGGCTAAAATGGTCGCCGACAGCGTTTATTATCCGCCTAAAGGAAAACGGGGAATCAACCCCATACGCTGCTCGGGTTATTTTTCACGTCTGCCAGACTACTTTGCAGAAGCCAATGATTCACTACTGACTATCGTTCAAATAGAATCCGCCAGAGCAGTGGCTGCCGCCGATGAAATCGCAGCCGTTGATGGCATCGATGTGTTATTCATCGGAAGTGGCGATTTAGCCAGTGATCTGGGGCAGGCCGGACAGGTAGAAAGCCCTGAGATGGAACAAGCATTTGAGTGTGTACTTGAAGCCTGTCGTAAACATGGCAAAACACCGGGTATATTCGCAAACAGTGTCGAGTTAGCTCACCGTTATGCCAGTCAGGGGTTTCGTTTCATTGCGGTCGGCAATGACCTCAAACTCATTGCAAGCGGGCTGGAACAACAAATGTATACCCTTGAAGGCACAGACTCTGCTTAAATAATGTCATTTCCTAGTACTACAGTCGTGACTCATCTTGTGTCATGATGGTTATCTTCTCTATTCTACTCCCAAGAGAGGTCCTATGACTTCACCTGTCAACCCCTGGGAACAGGAGCTACTGG